>JAIBJH010000289.1 GCA_020029455.1 Hyphomicrobiales bacterium | reverse complement strand
ATCATGGTGAAGCATGTTGACGTGTTCGACGGTGAGGCCTTGGCGCGGACGCTGGATGGCTTCGGTGAGGATGTGGATGGTGTGGCCGTGGTGGCGCTGGACCATCCGGCGGTGCGCGAATCCATCAATGGGTTGGTGGCGCGCGGCATATCGGTGGTGACACTGGTGTCGGATGTGCCGGGATCAAAGCGGACGCATTATGCCGGCATCGACAATTCATCGGCGGGGCGCACGGCGGCGGGCCTCATGGGGCGGTTCCTGCGCGGCGAAAAAGGTACGGTCGGATTGTTTGCCGGCTCGCTTTCACTGCGTGATCATATCGAACGGCAGTTCGGCTTCGAACAGGTGATGACCCATGAGTTTCCGCAGTTTGAAATTCTGCCGGTGCGGGAATCGCGCGATGATGTGGAGCGCACGGAGGCGCTCACTACCCAGCTGTTGAAGGAACATTCGGATGTCGTTGGCATTTACAATGTGGGTGGCGGCACAAGGGGCATCGTGTCAGCGCTGGACCAGCACCCGAGCGCCAAGGACGTCGTCTTTATCGCGCACGAGGTGACGGAAGGATCGCGGCGGGCGCTCATTCGCGGCACGATCGATGCCATCATAAACCAGGACCCGGGGCATGAAGTGCGCTCGGCGGTGCGCGTGCTGATCGCCAAGGCCGACAATGCACCGCTCGTCGAAGCTCAGGAGCGCATCCGCATCGACATCTTCATGCGGGCGGGCCGGAATTCGGAACGCGGAATTCGCCCAGGCGCTTCGCCCAAGCGTTATAGTCTGCCATGGGGATGTTGAAGGCCACGTGGTGCACGGAGCCCGCGCCCTGCTCGGCGATGGGCAAGAGCGGCTCCACCTTCACATGAAGCTCGGCCACGGGACCTTCGCCGGCCATACGGTAGGCATGGAGGCCATCATTTTCGGAATGCTTCTTCATGCCCATGACCTCGGTGAGGATGGCATCGGTGTTTTCGATGCGCGGCACGCTCAAGGTGATGGGGCCAAGCCCGTGAATCTGGTGCTCGGCGGGAACCGGCGATTTCTCCCAGACATGAAAAGAAGAAGAACTTTCATCTTCCACGAGGGCAAGGCGCTGGCCTTCAAAATCCTCAAAATCCAAAGTCAGGCGGCCGGCGCGCATGACAGGATCCTTGCTTAGGACTTTGTTCTCTTTAAGGCGGGCGGCCCAAAATTCCAGGGCTTTTTCGCCTTTCACGCGGAAACCGGTGCGGACAATGGAATGGGTGCCGCGCTTTTCCGGGCCCACGGGCCAATCGAAGAAAGTAATGTCGGTGCCGGGCGAGCCTTTGCCGTCGGCATAAAACAGGTGATAGGCGCGGACATCATCCTGGTTCACGGTTTTCTTGACGAGGCGAAGCCCCATCACGTCCGTGTAGAAATGATGGTTCCTCGGCGCATCGGCGGTGACGGCGGTGAGGTGGTGAAAGCCCTTGAGCTGCATGAATCAATCCTGTTCCGAGAGAAATGCGGTGATGGCGGCAATGTCCTGCTGCACAAGGCCGTGGCCGGTGGGCCAGGTCTTGTGGGCGAGGCTCGCGCCATTTTCAGAAAGCCAGAGGGCGAGGCGGTCTGAATCCGCCTTGGGGATCATGGTGTCGACGGAACCGGAGACCAGAAGCACCGGCTTGTTATTGAGCGCAGCCTTCGGCATGGCTTTGAAGGGCGCCATGGCGCGCAGCAGCACGGCACCTGCCAAGACGTCAGGATGGTTTACAAGGAGAGCGGCGGCGATATTGGCGCCGTTGGAAAAGCCCAGGGCGATGGGGGCCTTCACGCCAAAAGCCTTGGTGGCGCCCGCAACAAAATCTGCAAGTTCAGAGGCGCGCAGGCGCACATCGTCCTCATCGAACTTGCCTTCGGCGAAGCGGCGGAAGAAACGCGGCATGCCGTTTTCAAGGACGCGGCCGCGGGGTGAAATGACGGCGCGGCCGGGGGCCACGGCATCGGCGAGATCCAGCAAATCATGCTCATTGCCGCCGGTGCCATGGAGCAGCAGGAGCGGGCGCTTTTCCGCATCGCCGGGGCGGAATACGTGCTGGAAGGGGGTCTGGAATTCCATCACTGGCAGATAGGCGGCGGGAAATCGGAATTCAAGCGGTTACTGATTTGTGAGTGTTCATTCCTCTCTGCCCGCTCGTCTGCACCCCTTCCGTCAGCGCTTCGCGCCGACACCTTCCCCTCAAGGGGAAGGAGACATCAAATGTTGGCTACGGGCTCCGGCTGGCCGAGGGTGAAGCCCTTGCCATCGAGCTGATAGGGATCGGGGCGGAAATTGATGCGGCCGTCTTCGGTGGCCCAGGCGGTCAGATACATGAAATGCACGCTTGGCGGTTCGTAGACGGGCATCACCGTGTTTTGCTGGCCCGCCGCGATCATTTCAAAGTCAGCCTCGGTGAAGCCGTCCTGGCCCGCCAAGATCCAGTTGATGAACATGCGCACCTGATCGACGCGCACGCAGCCCGAGCTTTGATAGCGGTCGTTCTGGGCGAATAATTCGCGGTGCGGCGTATCGTGCATATAGACCATGTGCTTGTTGGCGAAGTTCACCTTGACGGTGGCGAGCGCGTTGTGCTCGCCCGGCTGCTGCTGGAAGTGATAGCGCTCGGGCGGCGTGTTCGCCCAATCGACATAGGCCGGGTCAATCTCCGGCCCGCCAACACCATCGAACACGCGGATGTCCATCTGGGTGAGGTATTCCGGGTCTTTCAGGTATTTCGGAATGATGTCCTTGGCCACGATGGAGGCGGGCGCGTTCCAATAGGGATTGAAGGTGACATCCGTCACCACGCTGTTCAGCGTCGGCGTTGGGCGGTCGAGCTTGCCGGCAACGATGTTGTGGCGGGCATAGACCATGCCGTTCTGAACCGTCTCCAGTTGCAGCGACGGGATGTTGACGAGGACGGCGCGCTCGCGGATTTCGGCAAGATGGGCCTCGATGCGCGGGATATTTTCGTACAGCATGAAGAGACGCTGGCGGGCGGAGATATCCATCTCGGTCCTAGTGCGCGGATCGACCTTGCCTGAGGGTGCGATGCCATGGCCGATCTGGAAGGCGCGTACCGCGCCGATCAAGTGGCCGTCATAGACTTCCGGTGCTTCTACGCTGAGGCCTTCCATGTCGAGATAGCCTTCACGCACCAGCCTCTCACGCAGGTTCACGACGCGGGCGGCCTTGACGCCCTTTTCGAACTTGCCGGCGGGCAGCTTCTTCCAGCCACCGCCTGCAACTGCTTCCTCATAGAGGCCGATAGCGTTCTGCATGGCATCGAGCGAGCCTGAGGTGACCATGGCCGATTCTTGCCGCTCGGCGATAATACCGGTGCGGGTTGAGAGCTTGCCCTGGAAATCGAGCTTCAGTTCCGTGCTGGCAACGAGGGCGGCGATGGAATCCGTCTGCTGGGCGAAAGCCCGCGCGGAACCCATGAGGGGCAGGGCTGCAAACGAGCGCAGTATGTTGCGGCGGGTGAGGGTCACGGGAATCTCTTGTGTAGGGCTTGGCGGAGCAGACTCGCCTTTCAAGGTAAACGGCTGATTAAGGCAGATTGAAGTTGTGCGTTGTTGAATCTGGCGCAACTTTTCGCCCTCAACCGCTGCGCAGTTGAGGGCTCGAAGGGTCGTCATTCCCGCGAATATGTGGCGGAGAGATTTGAGTAGGTGTTTCCCTCCCCCTTGTGGGGAGGGATCAAGGGTGGGGGTCTGGGACTTTCTCAAGCACTCCCCCACCCGAGAATTGCATTCGCAATTCTCGACCTCCCCACAAGGGGGAGGTGCTTCATAATTTCTTTCATTTGGACACACCTCCACCCTTGTTCACCCGGCAACTCCGGATGGAGGAGAGGAAAGTGCAGTGTGGCACTAGGGCGGACGCAGGGAAGGAATAGGAGGGGAAAGCCTGGTCATGG
>JAIBJH010000080.1 GCA_020029455.1 Hyphomicrobiales bacterium | reverse complement strand
AAGCCCGCCGATGGAGAGAGGGGGGCTTTAGTCACCCGTGGGCGGTGTCGAGATATTCGTTGAGGTGGTCGATGTTCTCGAAGCGCATCCAGCCCTCGTCGGTTTCGGCTTCGACGGTATTATCGGAAAGGATGCGGGCGGGGCGGCCGCGGATGGTTTTCTCTTCGATCACATAGAGCTCGCCTTCCGCCGGTTCATCGGACGCGCTCTTGCTTTCTGAGGTCTCTGTTTCGGGGAGGATTGTTTCCATGCCGCCGAGCGCGCCCTTGATGTCCTTCTTGGCCTGTTCGAGGGCATCGATGGTTTCCTGCACCGATGGTGGGCCGTCTTCGGCGGACGCTTCGACTGCTGCAGTTGCCGCAGCCTTGCGGCCAAAGCTTGGGAAGCGGATCTTGCGGGACGGCCTCTCCTCAACTTCGCCAGTTGAGGTTTCGACCTCCTCCGTTGCGGCAACTTCCAGCTCGGTGGTGGTTTCCTCGTAGCCGGGAACGGTGAGCATGCCGCGCTCAAGGGCAGCGATGACGCCGCCAAGGCCAATGGCCACAACGCCGCCGACAATCAGCGAAACAGATGTATCGAGATTGACACCCATGCCCTGCAGATGGCCAGGGTTGGCAATCTCCAATAGTCCGACCGCCAAACCGACGGCCAGGAGAATGATCCCCAGCACAGACATGAGTTTTGACATGCTTCCCCTCCCATGGACATGGAGCCGCCGATGGTCAACTGACCGTCGGAAAGCGGCTCCATCATTTTAGCCTGGCGCATCTTTCACTTTGCAAGTGATTCCATTTGCTCGTCCGATGCGTTGGCTCGTCAAGCCGTTGTTAGACGGCCACAATCCAAGATGGGGTTATCACAAGCCCAGCCCCAAGTCCAAGGTGTGGATAGGGCCTGTTAATCGTTGATGACGATGCGCGGCGGAGGCTTTGACAAGCTGCCTGATTCAATAGCGGCCCAAACCTGGCGGGCCATGTCCCTGTAAAGGGCCGCATGGCGGCTTTCCGGCGCTGTTGCCACCACTGGCTCGCCGCTGTCGGACCTCACCCTCAGATCGAGGTCGAGTGGAACTTCGCCGAGGAATGGAACGCCAAGCCTTTCCGCTTCGGCCTTTGCGCCGCCGTGGCCGAAAATGTCGTGGCGCGTGCCGCAGGTGGTGCATTCAAAGTAGCTCATGTTCTCGACGATGCCGATCACCGGCACATTGGTCTTGCGGAACATGTTGAGGCCCTTGCGGGCATCGATGAGAGCGAGATCCTGCGGCGTCGAGACAATGACGGCGCCGGAGAGCGGCGTCTGCTGGGCCAGCGTCAACTGCGCATCGCCGGTGCCGGGCGGCATGTCGACTACCATAACGTCGGTTTCCGACCACTCCACTTCACGCAGCAACTGGTTCAGGGCCGACATCACCATGGGGCCGCGCCAGATCATGGGCGTGTCTTCCTCGACAAGAAACCCGATGGAGGCCACTTCAACGCCGAAGCGTTCCATGGGCTTCATGCGCTTGCCTTGCTTGTCGCTGGCCAGGGGCTTGCCCTTGAGGCCGAAGAGCTTGGGCATGGAGGGGCCGTATATGTCGGCATCGAGCACCGCAACGGAGAGGCCAAGCGTCTTGAGGCCAAGGGCGAGATTGATAGCGGTCGTTGATTTGCCGACGCCGCCCTTGCCGGAGGCAACCGCAATGATGTGTTTGATGCCGGGTATAGCGCCGCCGCGCTGGGGGGCCGTCTGTTGTTTTTGGCCCGGTTGACGTTCCGCAGTCAGCACCACGAGGGCACGGGTGACGCCAGGAATGGCGGCCACGGTTTTCTGCACCACGGCCTGCAGTTGCTCCATGGACTTCACGTGTTGCGGGCTTGTGGTTAATGCGAAGGTGACCTCGCCGCCATTGATGACGATATCGGACACCAACCCCGCGGAGACAATGTTGCCGCGCCCGTCAGGGGCGGCAATGCGTTTTAGTTCAGTGAAAATACGGTCTTGTGTGAGGTTCGGCATGAGAGGGTGCGAGCATTTTGCTGTGAAACCCCGCATATAGGCAGGCTTGCGTTAGCGGGCAAGGTTAACCCAAGGCTAACACGAGAGACTGCTGTTGAGCAGGCGTTGAAAGGCCACTTTAGGCCGGGACGTGTAGGGTCCGTTCCTTGAAATGTTCAAACTTGGGATGGACATGCAGAGGGAAGATACGATTTCACCGGCACTGGCGCGGCACAATTTCCAGCCGCAGGGAAGCCATAGTCTCGGGAGCCTGAAGAGCATCCTGCGGCCTCAAAAGCCCGCGGAAGCCGAGCCGGACACAAGGTCGGCCATCGGCTGGCAGGGCGAGCTTCTGGAAATTTCGCTCAAGAACCAGATTACGCTTGCTCCCATCATTCCAATGCTTGCGGTGCTGATGGCAGTGACGGCCATGCTGTGGGTTCCGGCAACAAACGTCATGGCCTGGCTCATCGGCACGCTGGGTGCCCATTCGCTGCAACTCCATTTGTGCAACCGCTATTTCAAAAAGGAGCGGACCGCCCAGGAACAGCGCGACTGGATCGGCATGTTCGCGGCTTCGGAACTCCTGCAGGGAACGCTGTGGGTGTCCTCGCTTTTCCTGTTCTGGTCGGAGACCAACCCCAGCCAGAACCTGTTCCTCTTTGCCACCATCATGACCGTGAACGTCATGCGGCTGTTGGTGATCGCCAATTTCATGCCTGTTCTCGTGGCGGGCACGGGTATCGTGGCGCTGGGCATGGCCGGGCGTTGCTTGGTTGAGCAGACCAATGTGCATTATGCGATGGCGACCGTCATTATCGTGCTTGAAGTATTTTTCCTTTTCGTCTCACGGCAGTTGCAGGAGACGGCGCGCGAACGCCTGATCTTCAAGGCGGAAAAAGACGCGCTTATTCAGGAACTGCAGTCGGAACGTGACCGGGCGGAAGAAGAGCGCAAGAAGGCCGACTCAGCAAACAAGGCCAAGTCGTCCTTCCTCGCCAACATGAGCCATGAGCTGAGGACGCCACTCAATGCCATTCTCGGCTTCTCGGAGGTTCTCGAGCGTGAGATGTTCGGGCCTTTGCCCAACACTACCTACAAGGACTATGCGGGCGACATTCATACATCGGGGCGGCATCTCCTCGGCCTCATCAATGACATTCTGGATCTCTCGCGCATCGAGGCGGGCCGCAAGGACCTGACCGATGAGCCTGTGGCCCTGCATGAGGCTGCCGAACAGACAAGGCGCCTTCTCGAGGTGCGCGCCGCCGAGAAATCACTGACGCTTGCCGTGCGGGTTCCCACCGACATTCCCAAGGTGATGGCAGATCACCGCAGCATCAACCAGATCCTCATCAACCTTGCGACCAATGCGGTGAAGTTCACGCCAGAGGGAGGCGAGGTGATGATCTCAGCCTATCTGGAAAGGGATGGCCGCATGGCGCTGACGGTGACCGATAACGGCCCCGGCATTCCGAAACAGGAGCAGCGCCAGGCGCTTGCCGCCTTTGCGCGCGGGGCCCATGCCACGAAGCAGGCGATCGAGGGCGCCGGGCTCGGCCTTCCCATCGTCAATGGGCTCATGGAGGCCCATGGCGGCACGGTGGAGATCAATTCCAAAATGCGCGAAGGCACGACAGTCATCTGCCGCTTCCCGGCAGCGCGCGTGCTTACGGGGCCGCGCGGTGAAGTTCTGACCTCGCCGAGCGTTGCTTCCGAAACGCAGCGCAAGCTTCTGGTGATGACGGGCTGAAGAACTTGATCCGTCATCCCGTGCAAGCGAAGCACGGCACGGGACCCACTGAATCCTTTACGCAGTGGAAACGGGTCAATGGGTCCTGGCTGAAGCCTGCCCTCGCGAAGGCGGGGGCCGGGATGACGATTAAGATTCAGATTCAGGCATGAGGTAGAATTCACCGCTTTCTGGGCATCAGGTTGTAGGGGTGTTTCCAGCCCTCGAGATTCCTGATCGTGTCGAGCCATTTTTGAACATGTTTGAATTGGTTCAGGTCGAAGGGCAGTTCTTCGCCATAGTAGAGATAGCCGCACAGAGAGAAATCAGCGATTGTGGGGCGCTTGCCGATGATGAAGCTGTTGTTGGCAAGATGCCCGTCAACAACCGCAAGTGCACCGAGTGCGCGCTTGCGCAGCCAATCGGTGGTCGCTGTCTCGCCGGTCTTGGCGATGCTGATGAGGAAGCGCAGCGAGGCGATAGAACCCGTGAATTTGTGATTGTCGAAAAGCATCCAGCGCAGAATCTCACGGCGCTCCTCATCATTCGTATGGCCAAATTTGCCGGAGACTTCGGCAAGATAGTCCAGGATCACACCTGACTGGGAAAACTTGCGATCACCATGGATGAGTACGGGGGCTTCGCCCATCTCATTGATCATCTCACGGTAGGCGGGGGTTCTCGTTTCGCCGTTAAAAAAGTCAACGAATTTGGCCTGCCAGTCGAGCCCTGTAAATTGTAGCATCAGTGCCGGCTTATAGGAGTTGCCGGATTCGCCGAAGCAGTAGAGTGTAAACTCAGCCATTGTTCCCCCAAGGAATGCACGAGTTAGCGTACATCCAGCACGCTGGTGCGGGCAAGGCGCACAACATCGCTCGCCAATGAGCCCCGGAGCAGGCGCTGCCAGCGGGTGCGGCCTTCGTCGGTCACGCAAATCACCTGGTAGACCGAGCCACGCTCGACGATTTCTTGCAAGGGATCACCCACCGCTGTTTTTGTTTCGGCAACGGTGATGCGCATGGCCTTGAGAAGGGCCGCGGCATTGGCAACGGCCTCTTGCGCAGCAGGCAAGGCCTCAGCCGTTGGGGCCGCGGCAAAAAGAGTGATGGGCTGGCTGCACATGTGGGCGAGCACAGCGGAACGGCGCACCGCCTGCAGCGAACGCGAACTGCCATCGGTGCAGATGAAGAAGCCTTCCTTGTCGAGGCTCTGCCGCGCCACGAGCACCGAGCACGGCGACATGGTGGTGACGGTCTGCACAATGCCTTCATCGAAGAAGGCCTTGATCTCTCCGCGCCAGCGCGAGGGCTCGCCGAGGATCATAAGATTGTAAGGGCCAAGCTCATACTGATCGAGGATGCCGCCCGCGACATCGGGAGCGGTCTTGAGCTTGAGGACCACGTGACGGCCTTCAGAACTCTTGTATTCAACCTTGGTATCGCCCGCGGCATCGCCCCAGGCGCTGGCATGGGCGCCCTCCATTTCCCAGCCTTCAACGTCAATGCCTTCTTCCTTCAGGATGCCGAGGGACTCCTTCAAGTGGCGCACACCCGGCAATTCAAAACCGGCATCGATCATGTTCTGGCGAGCGAGGCGCACCTGCAGGCCGCCGGAATGCAGGCCCTGATCGATGGGGCGGACATAGACAACGATGATGTCGCAATCATCGGTGACGGCAAGGCGCGCGGCAAAGCGCACATTGGTCATAGCTTCGGGCGTGCCGTCAATGCAGGCGAGAATGCGGAAGCGGTTGCGGCGCTGGGAACGGATCTGGCTGATGGTCTTTTCGACCGCCGCCTCCTGGCGGTCACTGAGGCCGGTGCGTCCGAGATAATTGAGAAGGCCCATGTCCTACACTCCCAATTCGGGCCAATAGAAAGTGGAAAGCGCCATCAGTATAAGGAAGGAAAGCAACATCATGCGCGAGCCAACCTTGAAGAAATCCGAGGCCTTCAGATAACCCGACGCGTAGATGATGGTGAAGGCGGGTTGAGCGGCGGGCGTCAGATAGCCTGATGCCGATGAGATGGCGGCGAGGAAGCCTGCAATCAAGGGGTCGTGACCCGCCGCTACTGACATTTTCAAAATGACTGGCGAAAGGACTGCAACCGCGGCGCCTGCGGTCATGGTGTTCGCGACGAGAACCGTGAGGAAGGACACTGTAGCATCAAAGGCCAAGGTGCTGGAGCCCGCCACCCCTTGCACCGCAGCCAGCACGCCATTTGCTACCCATTCGGCCGCACCCGTCTCCTTCATCTGGAGGCCCAGTGAGATGGCAGCCGCATAGAGCAGAACGATGCCCCAGTTCACGCCGCCGTTGATATCTTCCCAGCGCACGAGGCCGAGAATGAGGAAGGTCACTGCGCCGGCGATGGCAACGATGCCGAGGCCCAATGTCGACGAAAACACGGCCCAACCAACGACGACGGCAGAAAATACGGCAATCGTCATATAGCCCGAGGACTGCATCGGCCCTTCCAGTTTCACCTGTGTGCGCAGGCGGCTGACGGCGCGGGAGAGGTCGCGGGTTTCCGGCTTGAAGGTGAGGATCAGCAACAGGCTGACAAGCGGCAAGCGCAGCAGGAACATCGGGAAGGCGTAGTAAGCCCAGGTGACGTAATCCATCAAATAGCGCCGCGTGGCGGGATCAGTCGGATCGTAGAAGAAGTCCTTCCAATAGCTGATGATGATGGCGTTGCGGGCACCGCCCGAGGGCGTTGCCACTCCTGCAATGGAGCAGCCGAAGGAAATGGAAAACAGGATGACGGCGGCGAGATTGTGGACCTTCTTCGGATCATTTGAAGTAAGCGTGATCAGAGTAACACCAACAGGCAGCATCATGGCGGCGACCGTGTGTTCACCAATGAAGGCAGCGAGGAGCCCGCAGACCGTGGTGATGCCGAAACTGATCCAGAAAATATTGGTTCCGGTGACCCTTACAATTGCCATGGCAATACGGCGGTCGAGCTTCTGTTTTACGACGGCAACGGCCAGCATGAGCGAGCCCATGATGAAAAGGACGGAATCCGTCATCAGGCTTTTTGCCACGGTATTGGAATCGAGGCCGAGCAACGCCACCTGACCCACGATGATCATCAGCGCCACGGAGGGAAGCGGCACGGGCTCGGCGATGAACATGACCGTTGCCATCAGCGACATGATGAGAACGATTTGCCCATCGTGGGTGAGGCCGTCGGGAGTCGGCAGGCCCATGAAGAGGAAGCCCAGTACCATGGCAATGATGAACCAGCGGCGCTTCCAGATGAGGGCGAGGTCGATGTTCCCGGTTACATGGCGGTAGCGCAGGTAGCCGCGCCGGCGGAAGCGGGAAATGCCGCGCACGGGCTCATGGGCCTGGAGGCTGTCACGGGCCAGAGTAAAGGTGGCGGCGGCTTGATTCATTTCTCCATCTAGGACCGGGTCTGCGTGTGCGGCAAGTGCCAATGCGCCACGTGGTGGCTGACCAGCGGCCTGCGGCGTTGACAGAATCCGCACCCCGGCGGACAAAGGCTAAAAGGACCCTTCCCGATGCCATCATCCGAACTTCAAGCCGCGCTCGATTTTGCCGACCAGAACAGGGCCGCCAATATCGAGCGGCTGTTCTCTTTTCTCCGCATTCCGTCGCTCAGTGCCGATCCGGCCTATGGCGCTGAATGCCTGAAAGCTGCCCAATGGATTGCCAATGAATTGAGCAGCCTGGGATGCACGGCATCGGTGCGGGAAACGCCGGGCTGCCCCATGGTGGTGGCCCATTATATGCCGCCGGGCGCTACGGCCAAGACGCCCCATGTGCTGTTCTACGGCCACTATGACGTGCAGCCTGCTGACCCTCTCGACCTGTGGAAGACGCCGCCCTTTGAGCCCGTGGTGAAAACCGGGGCCGATGGTGTGGAGCGCATCTTTGGACGCGGCGCTGAAGACGACAAGGGCCAGCTCATGACTTTTGTAGAAGCGGCGCGCGCCATCATCCGGACGAAGGGCGCGCTTCCCATCAAGGCCACCTTCCTGATCGAGGGCGAAGAGGAATCGGGTTCTCCTTCTCTGGTGCCATTCCTCAAGGCCAATGTGAAGGAACTCTCATGTGATGTTGCCTTCGTCTGCGACAGCAACATGTGGGACGAGAAAACACCTGCGATAACCACGCGGCTGCGCGGCATGGTGCATGAGGAAGTCTCGCTCAAGGCGGCGGCCATCGATCTGCATTCGGGCCTTTATGGCGGCGCGGCGGCCAATCCCTTGAAGATGATGAGCAGGCTCATTGCCTCGCTGCATGACGCCAGAGGCAAGGTTACCATCCCCGGCTTCTATGACGGCGTGAAGCCCTTGCCAGCGGCAACGCAGAAGCAGTGGCGCTCCCTCAAGTTCAAGAAAAAGACATTCCTTGGCGAAGTGGGCCTCAAGCATGCAGTGGGTGAAAAGGGCAAGACGGTGCTTGAGCAGCTATGGGCGCGCCCCACGGCGGAAGTGAATGGCTTGTGGGGTGGCTATCAGGGGGCAGGGAGCAAGACGGTCATTCCAGCGGAGGCCCATGCCAAGTTTACATTCCGGCTCGTCGGCCAGCAGAAGCCGGAGAAGATCCTCAAGGCCTTCCAAGCCCATGTGAAGAAAGTGGTGGGCAAGGATGCGCAGATCACTTTTTCCAAGAATGGCGGCGGCAGCCCGGCCTCGGAAATCAGCGAGACAAATCCCTGGATCCGGAAATCCGCCGGGGCGCTGAAACAGGAGTTCGGCCGCGAGACGGCACTTGTAGGATCAGGCGGCTCCATTCCCATCGTGCGCTTCTTCAAGGATATTCTCGGCATGGATTCAGTGCTCGTAGGTTTTGGCCTTAATGACGACGCCATCCACAGTCCCAATGAGAAATACAATGTGTCGAGCTTCACCCATGGCATCCGCTCCTGGATCAGGATCATCGACGCTATTGGAAAATAAGACTTGCGAGGACGGTGATTTCGCCAAGGATTTCGTTCAATGAAACTTGTGTTCAAACCGGCGCTGGCGCTGGGGCGTATGCTCAAGGCGCGGAAGATTTCTTCGCGTGAATTGCTGCAGGCATGCCTTGACCAATATGCCGCGCACAACAGCCGCCTCAATGCGGTGATTGCTACGGATTTTGCGCGGGCCTGGAAGGCGGCGGATGCTGCGGATCGGAGGCTCAAAAAGAAAGCGACGCTGTCGCCCTTCGATGGCGTGCCGATGACGGCAAAAGAGAGCTTCGATTGGGTGGGCCAGCCATCGACATGGGGCGACCCGGCACTTGCCAACAATATCGCCAAGACCGATGCCGTGGCATTGATACGCATGTGCGAGGCAGGCGCCGTTCCTTACGGCAAGACCAATGTGCCGCTGGCGCTTGCCGACTGGCAGAGTTTCAACGCCATCTATGGCACGACCAACAATCCATGGGATGTGACGCGCACGCCCGGCGGGTCTTCCGGCGGATCGGCGACGGCGCTCGCCACTGGCATGTCGGCGCTTGAGATCGGTTCCGACATCGGTGCCTCGATCCGCAATCCGGCGCATTATTGCGGCGTCTATGGCCACAAGCCGACCTATGGCGTTGTTCCCTATCGCGGGCACCTGATGCCGGGAAGCGTTTCGATCAGTGACATCACAGTGGCGGGGCCATTGGCGCGATCAGCCGCCGACATCGCGGCGATGATGAAGGTGCTGGCGGGACCCGATGGTACAGAGGCGCGAGGCTACAAATTGGCTTTGCCGCCCGCAACGCAGAAGCGCTTCAAGGATTTCCGGGTGGCGATCAAATTGACGAGTCCGGTGTCTGATGTTGACAGGCCGCTCCAGGAACTTCTGACAAAGCTCGGGAATTATTTGGAAAAGAAGGCCAAGAAGGTGAGTTGGGAGGCAGCGCCCGGTTTTTCAGATGAGGAATGCTACGAGAACTACATCACGCTGCTGCGCGCCACGGCGACCAAGCGCATGACGGAAGAGGCCATCGATGTGGAGGTGGCGAAAGCCAAGGGCCTGTCACCCGACGACAAGGGTTATGTGGCGATGATGACGCGGGCCTTTGCGCTGTCGCATGGCGGCTGGCTCAAGACCAATGAACGGCGCCACCAGATGCGGCTTGAGTGGGATCGTTTCTTCAAGGATTGGGATGTGTTGTTGTGCCCCACGGCAGCGTCGGCGGCCTGGCCCCATGACCAGAAGGGCGAACGGCATGAGCGGCTCATTTCCGTCAACAGTAAGCTGGTGTCGACCATCGACCAGAGATTCTGGGCGGGTTACTCGGGCAATTTCTATCTGCCATCAACTGTGGCGCCGATGGGTCTCACGGCGGAAGGGCTGCCTTGTGGCGT
>JAIBJH010000288.1 GCA_020029455.1 Hyphomicrobiales bacterium | reverse complement strand
AGGGCAATTGCTGCGGCATCTCGGCTAAACGCGAATATGTCGAGCTCGCCCGGCAGCTTTGCGACAAATACGGCGTTCTCCTGATCATCGATGAAGTGAAGACGGGCTTCCGTGTCGGCAAGGGCGGCATCCAGGGCATTCTTGGCGTGAAGCCCGACATCACCACCTTCGCAAAAGCCATGGGCAATGGCTATCCGATTTCGGTGGTGGCAGGGCGCGAAGATGTGATGCGCACCTTCCGCTACGGCGGAGCATCGCACGGCGGTACCTACACGGCCCATTCGGTGAGCCTCGCCGCGGCGGAAGAATGCTTGCGCGTTCTTGACGAGACCCCTGCCCTGCAGACGCTCGCTTCCTATGGCGAGCACCTCAAGGCGGGCATCAGCAAGATCCTCAGCGAGCGCGGCATCGTGCATAGCTACGCCGGGCATTCATCGATGTTCGGCCTGTTCTTCGCCGAGCGGGCGCCTGACAACTACCGCGACTGGAAGAAGTCCGACTACTCCTTCTACGACAAGATGGCCTATTTCCTGCACGACCTCGGCATCATCTGCGAGCCTGACAGCCGCGAGCCCTGGTTCATGTGCGAGGCCCATGCCCTTGACGCCGACTGCCTGAAGGACACTCTGAAAGCCGTCGAGCGCGCCGTCGATCTTACCCTCGAACACTTCGAGGAGAAGGAAAAGAAGAGCGCATGATCTACGACGCCGTTATCGCAGGTGCTGGCCACAACGGGCTGGTAACGGCCTGCTATCTGGCGCGCGCCGGGCTTTCGGTCTGTGTTGTGGAAAAGAACGAGTGGATCGGCGGGGCGGCGGTTTCACGTGAGCTCTACAAAGGTTTTACCTACTCCAACTGTTCCTATGTAGCGAGCCTGTTCCGGCCCGAGATCATGCGCGATCTCGAATTGCCGAAGCATGGCTTGCAGGTGCTGCCATACGAAGGTGGCGCCGTTTTTACTCGCTCCGGCGGTTACCTGGGCATGTTCCGCGACCACGAGGCGAACCGCCGGGAATTTGCCCGCCATTCGCCCCGCGATGCCGAGGCCTATGACCGCTATTCGCGCGATGTGATGCGGCATTGCCGTTTTATCCGGCCCTTGCTCATGCGTTCGCCGCCCGATCCGGCCCGGCTTCGGCCTCGTGACATCGGCGAGCTCATGTGGCTCGGCAAACATTTCGGCAGACTTAGCGAAGCCGCCATGTATGACATGATCCGCTTCTGGACCATGTCGATCAGCGATTTTCTCGATGAGTATTTCGAGAACGACGTGATCAAGGCCTATCTCGCCGTTTCCGCCATCATAGGCACGGCGCTCGGACCCATGTCGCCAGGATCGGCCTATGTGCTGCTGCATCACTACATGGGTGACGTGGACGGCAATGTGGGGGCCTGGGGCTTTGCCCGGGGCGGCATGGGCGCCATCACCAAGGCGCTGGCATCGTCGTTGCAGGCGGCGGGCGGCGTGATCAAGACAGGTCATGGCGTCGAGCGTTTTCTCGTCCGCAAGGGCCGCGTCGCCGGCGTTGCACTCTCCAATGGCGATGAAGTCCATGGCCGGCGCGTCGTCTCCAACATGGATGTGAAGCGCACCTTCCTCAAACATGTGGACGAGAAGGAGTTGCCGGACGACTTTGTGCGCCAGGTCAAGCGTTTCAAGATCAGGGGCTCATCGGGCAAGCTCAACATTGCACTCGATGGCCTGCCCAACTTCAAGGCGCTGCCAAGGAACGCCCCAAACATCCGTGGCGACCTGCATTTCACCGACTCGATTGCCCGCATGGAGCGGGCCTATGACGATTGGAAGGCGGGGCGTTTCAGCCGCGACCCATTCCAGGACGTGATCATCCCGACTTTGATCGATCCTACAATGGTGCCACCGGGCAAGCATTTCATGTCGTGCTTCGTGCAGTATGCGCCACCGATGATCGCGGGCCGTGCCTGGACCGACAAGGACCGGGACGCCTTCGGCAAGACTTGCATAGAGCAGATTGACGACTACGCACCCGGTTTCAAGAAGCTAGTGCTGCACGCAGAGGTGCGCACACCACGCGAGCTTGAAGCGGAGGTGGGTCTCACCGAAGGCAACATCTTCCAGGGCGAACTCACTTTCGATCAGTTGCTCTTCAACCGGCCCGTACCCGGCTATGCGCAGTACCGCACGCCCATCAAGGACCTGTGGATCTGTGGATCGTCGACCCACCCCGGCGGCGGCGTCATGGGTGCGCCCGGACGCAATGCGGCACGAGAAATTTTCCGGGAGATAGGCCGTGTGCCCAACAACATGAGGGACGCCTATGCCGTCCTGTGATGCGATCGTGATCGGCGGTGGCACAAACGGATTGGCGTGCGCTTTCCGGCTGCAGAAGTCCGGGCGCAAGGTGCTGGTGCTCGAGTCACACGAGGAAGTTGGCGGTGCTGCGACAGCGCGCGGCGCGGGAAATTCCTTGCCGCTCGCGCATCTGGTGAACAAACTCGACCAACGCATTGAAAAGTCAATGGCTTTGGAAAGTCACGGATTGCGCTGGCTGAACTCGGGTTTGCCGACCACAGTACTGTCTCACACAGGAAATCACCTCACTCTTTCTGGTGCGGCAGGTGCTGCGCTCAGCGGTGATGTGACTGCCGCTGAGCAAGCAGCATGGAAACGGCTGCGGGAGAGATTGATGCGCTTTGCAGGACTGCTTGCGCCCTTCAAGGATATGCCGCCGCCCCGGCTTGCCAGGAATGGCAACAACAACTGGCTGAAGCTGGCACAAGCGGGATTGAGACTGCGCATGATGGGCAAGGCAGAGATGCGCGAGTTCATGCGGCTGCTGCTCATCAATGTTCATGATGTACTCGAGGATGAACTTTCAAATCCGTTGCTCAAGGGCGTGTTGGCATTTGATGCCACACTGGGATCGTGGCTGGGTCCGCGCTCACCCAATTCACTGATCCTGCTTCTAGACCGGTTGGCGGGGCAAGTTGGTGGCGTGCAGGGTGCACTCGCACTGCCGCGCGGAGGCGTGGCCAGTGTGGCGCAAGCGATGGCTGCATCGGCACGCGCTGCCGGTGTCGAGATCAGGACGGCTGCGCCCGTGTCTCGGGTGATCGTCGAGAATGACAGGGCGGCGGGAGTCGTTCTCGCCGGTGGAGAAGAGATCATGGCGCACATTGTTGTGTCGGCCATTGGCCCGAAGACGACGTTCCTGTCATTGGT
>JAIBJH010000079.1 GCA_020029455.1 Hyphomicrobiales bacterium | reverse complement strand
GCAAGAGGCGCTGGCGAAATACGGCACGGGCACCACTGGTTCACGCGTTGCCAATGGCAACTATGCCATGCACCAGGAACTGGAGCAGGAGCTGGCGCGCTTCCTTAACAAGAAGCACTGCATCGTCTTCACCACCGGTTACCAGGCTAATCTTGGCATGATGTCGGGGCTTGCAGGACCGCGCGATACGATCTTTCTCGACAGCGATTCCCATTCCTCAATCTATGACGGCTGCACATTGTCAGGCGCCAAGCTCGTTCGCTTCCGCCACAATGACGCGGCCGATCTCGACAAGCGGCTCACGCGCTCGGAAGGCGAGGAGGGCGGCAGGCTTGTCGTCCTTGAAGGCATCTACTCGATGCTGGGCGACCGGGCACCGCTCAAGGAGTTTGTTGAGGTCAAGAAGAAGCACGGCTTCCAATTGCTGGTGGATGAGGCTCACTCCTTCGGCGTGCTGGGGCCCAGCGGGCGCGGCCTTGCCGATGAGGTTGGGCTGGAAGACGAAGCGGATTTCATTGTTGGCACTTTCTCAAAGAGCATCGGCTCCATCGGTGGCTTTGGCGCGGGTGATCATCCGCTGTTCGAAGTGTTGCGCTATGCCATGCGGCCCTATCTTTTCACCGCGTCATCATCACCTGCGACCATTGCAACATCGCTTCAGGCGGTGAAGGTGTTGGCGAAGGAACCGGAACGGCGCGACCGCATCCGTGCAAACTCCGAGCGGCTGTTCAATGGCTTCAAGACGCTGGGTTTCGAAATGGGCTGCGAGGTGGTGAGCCCGGTGATTGCGGTGAAGTGCAAGGATGAGATTTCAACGATCCAGATGTGGAACCGGATTCTGGAGGCTGGCGTCTATGTGAACATCGCACTGCCACCGGGAACGCCCAACCGCCTGTGCCTGCTGCGCTGCTCAGTTTCGGCGGCGCACACATTCGATGACATCGACAAGATCATCGACATCTTCGGCCGGGTGGTGAAGGGGTAGCGCGAGAAAGAATCTCCTCCCCCTTCTACGGGGGAGGTGTCATTGCGCAGCAATGACGGAGGGTTTCCGCTTGTTGTGCACCAACCCGGCGCACAAGATGTGCGCCACGCCCGGATCAAGTCCGGGGCAGGCTCTCCCCGCGCTGCGCGGGGGAGGGATGATAGAGAATATGCTGCGTTCTAACGCACTGCGCCCTTGCGCAGTAGTTGCGGCAGGAGAAGGAGTCCCGCAATCAGCGGGTGCCTGCGCTGGAAGTCCGTTACCTCAATGTCCACACCGGAGTGGCGCTTGATCTTCCAGGCGATGTAATCGGCGCCGCCTTGAAAGGTGAAGGATGCCTTGATCAGGCGGAGGACGCTCAAGAGTTTTCCCGTCGCGTGCCGCAAGGACCAGTTGGGTTGGATGGGTTTCAAATGTGCCAATACAGCGGAGAGACCCTCGTAGTAACCGCGATCGGCTTCAACGATGGCGCTGGCGCGGTTCGCTGACTCAGGCCGAAGTTCGGTTCTGTAGGTTTCTCGAAAGAGGTTGGCCCATTGCGCTAGAAATGAAGCGCCGGGCGATGTTCCCACGGCGTTGGTGCAGGCTGTTTCGCAGGCACGGGCGATGGTGTTGAGAACCTTGGCCTCGGTGATCTTGTCCGCAATCCAAATCAATCGCATGGGCTGAGTGAAGCGCGCCCAGAAGTAGGGATTTGAAACTGTGGAACGGGTTTTCGCTTCAAGTTGCGAAAGCGGCAGCACGGCATATTTGGCGCGGTACGTCTGCCCGTCCGCAGTGTGTTCGGTGTAATACACATTGGGCGGCACAAGGCGGCAGCCGAGGCGCGACAGGGGATTGGTGGAGACTCCCGCGAATGTTTCCGTCAGCACATAGAGATCAATGAGTGTTTCTGTCAGGGCGGCATCGCGCAGTGCGGAACCATAGGCAATCACTGCCCGGACGCCTTCATGCATGCTTCTAACACGATCGGCCATTGCGATCACCGCATCGGGTGCCGGCTCTTTGAGGCGAGTAGTCAAAAGGGATTGGAGGGCCGCCGTCATGCGACGATGTACTCAAGGCTGGGGCCTGCTTCGAGTTGCAGTGGCACGCCTTCTTGTGGTTCGTAGAACTCGCCATCAAGTACAAAGGACGTGTTGCAGAGAACGCTGCAGCTTTGAACAGCGCGGCTGACGGAACCCAGCGGCCCTGATCTTTCTTCCGAACCATAGAGCGAGGGAATGAGCCAGCGCATAATGCTCGGCACGGGATAGGGCATGGTTGTGATGCGCAGCGGTGCATGGGCACCACCCCAGAAGGGACGTGTACCGAGGATCAGCTTGTCGAGTGTCGTGGCCAGCATCAATAATTGTTCACCGCTGCACAGGGTCTCGGCCCCAGACTTCACAGTGATGTCATAGGGCTTGTCAAAGCGGTCGGGATCGTTGCGGTCGGGAGCGCGGAACAAGCTTTTGGAGAGAACGCTTGCCAGTGTGGCGAAAGTGGCGAGGTTCCCTCCCACGCCCCTGTCGTTGAAGGCCACCTGGCAGTAGCGCGTGGCTTCAGAAATTGCGCCGGTTCCAAAGAACATGCCGTGGAGTGGAGGTTGACCCTTCGCGTTGGCAATGCGAAGCGTGTGGCGGCGCTTCGTTTCGCGTGGCGTGATGTTAGCGATGAACAGCGCCTGTTCGACAATGCCCTTGCGGAGAAAGCCGAGGTCGGCGGCCGTCATGTTGGTGGTGCCATGGGGCAGCAGGCAGAGCCGCGGCAATTCCTTGAACGCGCCGGATTCGGCGAGGAAGGTCTGGATGGCCTGGATGGTGCCATCGCCCGAGCTGATGAAGAGGTCGCGAACGCCGAGGCTGGCAAAGTGCTCAAGGCCGGGGGCGAGGCCAGCGAAATCTTCGAGCGGCAAGAGATGAACATGGCTCGCGGGGTTCGCCTGCAACTGCTGTAGAAGCTTCATGCCTTTGCCGCGGCCACGGCCCGAATGCGGATTGATGATGACGCCAACCGGCGTCATGGCCCCGCCATCCAGGACGGCAAGGCGCCGCTCTTTGGCTTTGCGGCGAAAGCCTGCACAAGTTGAATGGCATGGAGGACGAGGCACAGCCCAGTCCAGACGGCGACAGCGATCAGCCCCCAGTCCGGCTTTTGAAAGAGCGTGAAGAGCGTGAGCAGGATGAGATTGGGATTGCGCCGGGCCGTGATCTGGCGGAACAGCGTATCGAGTGGCCGCCAGATGTGGATCTCAATGCCGAGCCATTTGATGGCCGCACCCTCCATCAGGCGCTGCAGCACGTAGCCGCCGAGAATGATGCCGACCACCCACCAGGTGAGCGTAGCGCTCCAATGGACACCCCAGCTTGCGAGTCCTACTGCCCAGGCCGCATACCAGAAGGGCGGATGTACAAGATCTATGCCGTGATCGAAGACATCGCCCCACTTGCTGGAGGTGAGCGTGGTGCGGGCCAGCTTGCCATCCACGGTATCGAGAAACGTCATGGCCCAGGCGGCAACGAGGCCGACCGCAAACGCGCCCTTGAGGAAGAGGAAGAAGGCAAGCGCCGTGAGGATGGCGGCAACCATCGTCACCATGTTGGGGGTGATGCCTCTCAGCGCCAGGAACCGCGTGGCATGAAAAGCTGGCACGGGCCAGAGATGCTTCGTCACCAGATCGGTTGCGCCCTTGTAGGTGCCCATGAACACGCGCCGTTCGACTGCAGTGCTGTTAGCGGGCGTAACAATCAGGGCATAGGGCGTTTCGCGCTTGCGCAGCGCCTTCCAATAGGCGGCTTCAAGTTCACTGGGTGCGCGCTGCAACAGAAGGAAGGGTAGTGGTGTAGGCTCTCCCGCCATGTTCTTCATTACCGCCTTGGCATCGGAGGCGCGGATATTGGTGGCCACCACGGCCTTGCCGTCCACCGCTTCGGTGGTGAGAACAAGGCCGGGCCGCTTGATGATGACTTCGATCAGCGGCTGGTCGATCACGGCATCAGCGCGCAGGATGATCAGGGGCCCACGATGCTTTTCCGCAGCGTCAGCGGCGATCTCGCCTACAAGGCCGGCTCTCGCAAACTGGCGGCGCAGGCGCTCGCGGCCGCTCAGCCCGAACATGGCTGGACCGTCGCTGCCGACGATGCAAAGGGCAGCCTGGTAATTCTGCGGCGGCGCAATCTCAACCTCGGTGAGGGTTGCGCGCGGTGCAGGTGTTGCGGCTGTTGCCTCGGGCGCCGGCGGCTTGGCGGGTGCCGCTCCCTTGCGGGGCGCCGCTGGCTTCTTTTTCTTTGTTGGTTTCTTGGTCACGGATTCAGCACTTCAAAACTACACGCGCTCGGCGCGGCCCAGCAGATAGAGGGCAAGGCAGGTGAACAGCAAAACGGGCAGCCAGGCGGCAAGCCAGGGCGAGACAAAGCCGAGTTCGCCCACGGAAGTGGCGATGCCGTCGAGCACGAAGAAGGTGAAGCCAAGACCCACACCGGCAGCAAAGAGCCAGCCCAACCCACCGCCGCGGCGGAAGCGTGTCGCCAATGGCACGCAGAGGGCGATCATCACCAGCGAGACGGCAAGTGGCGTCAGGCGCTTGTGCCACCATGTTCTGTAGACATAGTCGGGCCTGATGCCGAAGCCGTCATTGGCGACGAAATAGGAGAGATCGGAGATCGTCATCTCCTCCGGATCGCCGGAACGGTAGCCTGCTTCTGCAGGCCGCGCCTCGCCGGCATAGCGTTCGGTAGTGGCGCGGACGGGGGCAGATCCATCCACCTTGTAAGTGACGCTGTTCTGCAATTTCCAACCGGTTTCCTCCAGCGTGGCGGAGGCGGCGAAGACCTGTTCCGTCAACAGCCCCAACTCATCGCGTTTGAAGATCACCACATCCTCGAGGCGGCGGGAGTCGGCGCTGGCGCTTGCGGCGCGGATGATGTCGCCACCGGAACGCAGCCAAAGCGGATCGCGCTCACCTATTTTCAGCTTCTTCTCGCCATAGTCGGCAATGCCCCAGGTGCGCAGTGTCGGCGCTGCGGTGGGAACGGCCCTGTCCACCAAGGCAAAATGGAGAACGCCGCAAAGAAGGGCGAGCGGCGCCAGAGTGAGTATCACCCGCAGGGGCGATATGCCCATGGCCCATATGGCGGTGAGCTCGTTGCGGTAGCTCAGTTCGGTCAAGGTCAGCAGCAGGCCGAGGAGCAGGCTCATGGGCAGGAAGGTTGCGAGCGTGGCCGGCGCCCTTGCCAGAAGATATTTGAAGATGATGGCCGTGCCGTTTTCGAGGGCAAGGATCTCGCGGGCGTAGGTGACGATCTCAAGGGTCAGCACGAAGATCGTCAAGCCGATCAGGATCGGCAGGAAGCGGGCAAGGATCATGCGGCTGATGAGCCATCCAATGCGGATCATAGGCCACCTCGCATCGTTGGTAGCGTGCGGGACATGAATCTTTTGACGAACGAAACGACCTGCTCATGGGCTGAGGCAAGAAGGCTATCCATTCCTCCACCGGTGATGGTGTTTGTGGCGCGATAGAAGCGCCATATGGCAAAGACCGTCAGTAGAAGCGTCGGCAGCCACAACACAAACCAGGGAGAGAATGCGCCCGCTTTTGCCATCACCGCACCCTGTTCGATGACTTCGTGAAAAGCAATGAGGAGCGCCATAGCAGCCACCATGCGATAGGCGCGCGGACTTCGCGAATGGCCGATGGCAAAGGGAATGGCGAGAACGGGCAGAAGCAGCATCGCCATGATGTTGATGACGCGGCGGTGAAACTCGGCCCACATGGCGTTTGTGGTAGTGCCCGACGGCGGCGTGTCCGCCTTGGCATAGAGTTCGGGCAGGGTGAGCTCGCGCTCATCGTCGCCGCGCGGCCTGAAAAGTTTCTTGGAGATGCGGCCAAGGGGCGTGTCGGTGGTCTCGAAACTTGCGGTTTGTGACTCCGGGGGCGCGCCTGCTTGATCAAGCAGAGGCCAGCGCTCAACGCCGAGCCTCCTGCCATTCTCGAGGCGTAGCACCGGCCTCGGCTGGTCGGCAAGCGGAATGAGAAGACCGCGCTCGGCCGTGAAGGTCTCGGAACCATTCGGGCCGTTGTAGTCGAAGATGAAGATGCGCTCGAAGGTGTTGCTGCTGCGGTCCAGCGTGTCGAGAATGAAGGTGCGGCTGCCGGCCTGCATGAAGACGCCTTCCTCGGCGAGATAGAAGGCGTCAATGTTTTTGATGTCGAAGATGGCCGAGCGGTAGGCATAGCGTGTGGCGGGCTGCAGCCAGCCGAAGATCGCGAGTGAGCCCAGGCTGAACAGGACGGCAAGCAGAAGCGCCGGCTTGAGCAGGCGGTGGAGGCCGGCGCCCGCCGACAGAAAGGCATCGATCTCATTGTTCTTCGCCAGATTGTGGAAGCCGAAGAGGAGGCCTAGGAAGAGGGCAGCAGGCACTGCCGTTCCGAGATAGTGGGGCACGAGATAGGCGAGGAGCTCAAAGACCACGCCGAAGGAGTTGCGCTTGCCAAGCGTGATATCAAGCAAGCGTACCAGCCGCTCGGCGAGCAGCATGAGAAGGCCGATGGACAAGGCCGAAAGCAACGGCACGGCGATCTGGCGCAGGATGTATCTGTCTATGGTGCTGAGCAATTTCGGCCTTCCAGCCCCTGTTTACCGGGCTTTGCCGAAAGCGTCCATCAGGGCCAGCCGCAGGCTGTTCATGACTGTTTCGGGACAGGGATTGGCCTGCTTGAGATCGGGAACACCGGGCCATCCGGCATCCTTGAAGGTTACGCCCTCGAACGGCTGGTCTGCTGCATAGCGCGGGAGCACGTGAAAATGGACATGGGGGTCGACCATCATGAGCGCCAGATAGTTGATCCTGTCGAAGGAGCGGAAATGGCGAAGCCCCGCTTCGATCGCCTGCACGGCTTCATGCATTTCCGTGAAAGCCTCCGCCGGCAATGCGGAGAGGCTTGCCTCTTCACCGCGGTTCACCAACACCAGCGAGGCAAGCGTCACCTGTTGCGGGCGGAGCAGCACGATCCAATGCCTGAACTCGGCAATGGTGCTGCCGGGATAGCCGAATTTCACCAGTGTGGCATGAGGTTCCGTCATCGCCACAGCGCTTGACCGATTACGGCGGCGAAAGCAAGGCGGGCTTTGTGCCGATAAATCTGCCGGAAGCGGCGTCCCAATGGTGGCGGGCGATCGTGGCCTGCCAGCGGCCGTGCTGGCGGCGGATGCGAAAGAGGTTCCAACCAGCAGATTCGTGACGGCCTTGCGGCGCGCCGCTTGCTGAAGCCACACCGATAGCGACGGCAGGGCCGGAGCGGGTCTCAAACCAGTTTTCCATCGTACGGTGATTATGACCGTGCAGCACCAGCTCGCAGCCTTTGTCTTTCAGAATGTTTTGCAGCGCTTCTGCGTCAGTCAGCGCCTTGCGCGGCGATGCCAGTCCCGGCAGCGGCGGATGATGGATCATCACCACCCGGTAGAAGCCCTGGTCCTGAAGCGATTTCAGGACATGCGGGAGATTGCGAAGCTGGTGCTCTCCCAACGTCCCTCCCGCCTTGTGCAGCGCCTGGGGCAGCGCCGTGCAGAGGCCGATCAGTGCCACATTGCGGCGCAGGCGGACATAGGGAAACTGCAGCGCCTCATCCTTCACCCCATCCGCCATCATCCACGGCGCGAACTGCGCCAGCCCATCTTCATAAGGCACATCGACATAGGCATCATGGTTTCCAGGCACGAAGGAGAGATCGAGGGGCGAACCAAATTTCTCCATCCACTCACGCCCACGCGGAAATTCCTCCCAGGCAGAAATGTTGAGAAGATCGCCGGTGAAGGCAATGTGATCGGGCTCAGCCGCGTGGATGCTGGCAACGGCGGCAGCGGCGATGTCGAGGTTGTGCAGATTGTGCCGTTTCCTTGCCCAGTTGGCGCCGCCGATGAGGCGCTTCAGCCTGAAATGGCGGAACGTCCAGGCCGCCGGAAGCGGCCCGAGATGGACGTCCGACAGGTGAGCGAGGCTGAAATGCAAGGGCGGGCTTTCCGTTGACTTCCCGTGAATCGGGTGCGATGGAGCGGCACCATTCTAGTCACTGCAAGGTTGCGGATTCAAGTATCGTGCGCATCATCATTCTCGCGGCAGGCCAGGGAAAAAGGCTTTTGCCGCTCACGGCGGAAGTGCCCAAGGCCATGCTCGACATCGGCGGCAAGACGCTGATCGAGCGGCAGATCGAGGCTTTCGCCGCATGCGGTGTTACCGATTTCGTCGTGGTCACGGGCTATGGCGCAGGGCGGATGGATGAGGTCCTTTCCGCGATTGCACGGCGGCTTGGCGTTCAGGTGAAGAGCGTCTTCAATCCATTTTATGGCGTTGCCGATAATCTGGCGAGCTGCTGGCTGGCGCGCGGCGCAATGACCGGCGATTTCATCCAGGTGAACGGTGACAATGTCTTCAAGTCGGATCTTGTCGAGCGATTGCTTGCTGCACCGCCTCGTGACATTTCGGTTGCCATCAACCGCAAGGACGAATTTGACGCTGACGATATGAAGGTGATGCTTGATGGCGAGAGGTTGACCGAGATCGGCAAGACGCTGCCCGTCGATACCGTCGATGCGGAGGCCATTGGGTTTTATGTTTTCCGCAATGGCGGCGCTCAGGCCTATGTGCGGCAACTTGAAGAGGCCATGCAGGATGCGGCGGCGCTCAAGCAGTGGTTTCCATCCGCAGTCGGCACACTGGCGAAGAAGACGGATGTGCATACCATCTCGATCACTGGATTGCAGTGGAGCGAGGTTGATTTTCCGGTGGATCTGCAGCGGGCAAGGCAACTTGTTGCGAGCTGGGGTTAGTTCCGATTCAATAGGATCTTCTCGGCAAGCTTCAAATCGTCTGGCTTATCGACGTCGATGGCAGCTTCGGCGAAGGGCATAAAGACGGGTTTTGCGATGATGCCGAGTTTTTGAGAGATGCGGGCAAAGGCGCGCTCCGGCGTCAGGCGCCCCAGCAGGAATTCCAAGAGCGGAAGGACACCAAAGGCCGCAACCAGCTTGAGAGGTTTCTTGCGGTTCTTCTCGATGTCCTGCCAGGCTTCAACAAGACGCAGGCCTTTCGCATTCATCACCGCGAAGATGTTACAACCTGAAACTTCCGTGCCGCCGAGTTTGAAATAGGTCCGGCGTGTTTCGGGATAGGCGGCGCGGATTGTTTCACCTGTTGCAAGGGCAGCAAGCACATCAGCCTCGCTCGCTTCCGCTTCTGCCATGAAATGGCTCAACATCTCTGGTGTCAGCAGAGGATGATCGCCTGTGGTGATAAGAACAGGATATTTCTCGATCTGTGCAATGGCTGCCAGCGCCGAAGAGGGCGCCGAGTTTTGCGGCGTGGTGGAAGCAACGGACCTGCTGTTTTTTCCGAGGGCTTTGGCGTAAGGGGCGCTGTCCTCGATCGATAGTGCGTAGGGTTTTTCTATGGCGGTAGCTTCGAGGGCTCGCACTACCCGGAGCAACATGGGCTGGCCTGCCACCGGCAAGAGGCATTTGTGGGCTACGCCATAGGCCTTTGCCATGGGGTCATCGGGCCCGCGCCCGGCGGCGAGGATGACGGCATGCCAGCGTGGGCGCCGCATCAGAAGTCCTTCTGGTAGATGCGGTAGGTCTTGTAGGGCGTTGCGCCGAAAGCTTCGATGATCTTGCGTACCGGGTAGTTGTCCTCGAGGATCCAGGAGAGCTCGATGGTCTTGGTGTTGCGGGCGCTGTGATAGCTGCGGACCGCCTCGATCACCAGGGTGGCGAGCGCCGAGCCTACTGCGGTGTTGTGATACTTGCGGCGCACGCCCATGAGCGGCATGCGATAGGAATCTGGCCTTTTGCGCAACACATGGCCCACGAGCTTCAACCAGTTGAAGGGCAAAAGCCTGCCGTTCATGCCGGCGATCCATTCGTTGACATTGGGCAGGGTGATGACAAAGGCTGCTTCCTCGCCCTTATAGGAAGCGACGGCGCCGTAGTTTTTATTGATGATCAACTTCAGGTCCTTGGCGAGCTTTGCGAGCTACGCCTCAGTGAAGGGCACGAAGTCCCAGTT
>JAIBJH010000287.1 GCA_020029455.1 Hyphomicrobiales bacterium | reverse complement strand
CCGTTCCAAGGCGGTGGGAGAGCCTCCACTGATGCTGGGGATTTCCGTCTGGGCTGCGATCTTCAATGCGGTGGCAAGTCTGAAGTCCGGCGCCATTCCGAAGCTCGATGCCCCGGCAACACCAGAAGCCATCCTCAAGGCCGTGCAGGGCATGCAGGCATGAAGACCTGGTCCACCATACTGCAAAGCCTGCAAGAGCACGGCACCGCCGTGCTGGTGACGGTTGCCCGCGTCGAAGGTTCAAGCCCGCGCGAGGAAGCTGCGTGCATGATCGTGACCCCCGAGGGCCTCCACGGCACGATTGGTGGCGGTACACTGGAGTGGAAAGCCATGGCCGTTGCACAGAAGGCGCTGGGCCGTCCGGCCGGGACTTCTTCAGCGCAATATTCGCTTGGCCCTGACCTTGGCCAGTGCTGCGGCGGCCGCGTAATGCTGCTTACCGAAACTTTTGATGCAACATCACTGCCGCGCGTGGAGGAATTGGCGGAGCGCGAAAGCAAAGGCACCTTCGATCAGCGGCGAAAACTCTACTTGTTTGGTGCAGGCCACGTGGGCCGAGCGCTGGTCATGGCGCTGGCGCCTCTGCCCTTTGATGTTCAGTGGGTCGATCCGCGTCCAAATGCCTTTCCGCGCTTCGTGCCGGAGAACGTATCACTGTTTTCACCTGAAACGCCGGAGAGTGTTCTGGGCAATGCCCCGGAAGAAAGCCTTGCCTTCGTGATGAGCCATTCCCACGCGTTGGACCTTGCCATCACCGATGCGGCGCTCCGCAATTCTCGCGTTGCACATGTGGGCCTCATTGGCAGCGCCACCAAGCGCGCCCGCTTCGAAAAGCGCCTGCGTGAGGCAGGGGTTGACGAAGCCCGCATTCAGGCGCTGATCTGTCCCATCGGGATGGGTGGAATTGCTTCAAAGGAACCGGCGGCGATTGCCGCGGCCACGGCGGTGCAGTGCCTCGTCCTGCATGAAGCCCTGGCGACGGCGTCCCTTTCTGCGCGGCCCCTCATGGCTGGGGGAGGCGCATGACGGCCAGGGCCGAACATCTTCTGGAAGCACTCAACATCGTCAAGGTCTTTGGCACGCTGCGAGCCAACGACGATGTGACGCTGAGGGTGAAGTCCGGAGAGATACATGCCTTCCTCGGCGAGAACGGTGCCGGTAAATCCACCCTCGTCAAGATGATCTATGGCGCGCTGCAGCCCACCTCCGGCGAATTCCGCTGGAAGGGCGAAAACGTGGTGGTGCCCAATCCGGCAGCGGCACGGAAGCTTGGCATCGGCATGGTGTTCCAGCACTTCTCTCTGTTTGAGGCACTGAGTGTTGCCGAGAACATCGCACTCGCCATGCCCGGTCCCTTTGACCTTGCCGGCCTCTCGGAAAAGATCGCTCGCGTCTCGAAGGACTATGGCCTGCCACTCGAGCCCACAGCGACGGTTGCCGATCTCTCGGTGGGCCAGCGCCAGAGGATCGAGATTGTCCGCTGCCTCTTACAGGAACCGAAGCTTCTCATCATGGATGAGCCGACGGCAGTGCTGACGCCGCAGGAGGCCGACCAGCTCTTCAAGGTGCTGACACGGCTTGCGGGCGAGGGCTGTGCCGTCATCTACATCAGCCACCGCCTTGAAGAAGTGAAGCGCCTCTGCCATTCCGCCACCATCCTCCGCCATGGCAAGGTGGTCGCCCATGTCGACCCCGCGAAGGAAACCGCCGCAAGCCTCGCCAAATTGATGGTGGGCGGCGACATCCATGTGGTCCATACGCCGCGTGAAATAAGCGAGGGCAAAACAAGGCTCAAGCTCGACCGCCTGAACCTTCGCGCCGATGGCCCCTTTGCCGTGGAACTCAAGAACATCTCACTCGACGTGAAGGCGGGCGAGGTGGTGGCTATTGCCGGCGTTGCAGGCAACGGCCAGGGCGAACTCTTCGATGCCATTTCGGGAGAACGGCGGACATCGGCTGCCATGCTGGTGATGGATGGAAAGCCTTGCGGCAATGAAGGCGTCAGCGCCCGCCGCAGGCTGGGCGGTGCCTTCGTGCCGGAGGAACGGCTGGGCCATGGCGCCGTGCCGGGCTTCAAGCTGTCGGACAACATCGTGTTGACACGTCATGCTTCGGATACCGATGTGGTCAAGTCAGGAATGCTTCAAAGAGGCGGTGCGGCCACTGTCAGCGAGCGTGTCATCAAGGACTTCGATGTACGCAAGGGAAAACCCGACCCGGAAGCACGCGCCCTCTCCGGCGGCAATCTGCAGAAATTCGTGGTGGGCCGTGAACTGGACAGAAAGCCCGGCATTCTTGTGGTGAACCAGCCCACCTGGGGTGTTGATGCCGGTGCGGCGGCGACCATCCGCCAGGCCCTGGTTGATCTGTCGAGGAAGGGCTCCGCTGTGCTGGTGATCAGCCAGGACCTTGACGAGATTTTCGAGATTGCCGACCGCATCGCGGTCATTTCACGCGGTCAACTGTCGGAGGCTTTCCCGGCTTCGCAGATGACGGCGGAGAAGATCGGCCTTTTGATGGCAGGTGAACACGAGGTCCACACCCATGCGGCTTGAAAAACGCCCCGAGCGCTCCAATGCCATGGGTCTGGCTTCGCCCTTCATTGCTTTTGCGTTGACCATCATCACAGCTGCCATCATCTTTGCCTTCCGCGGCAACAATCCGTTCGAAGCCCTTTACGTCTACTTCGTCGAGCCCTTGACGGCGCTGTGGTCCGTGGAACAGACACTGGTGAAGGCCTCGCCCCTGATCCTTATCGGCGCAGGCCTTGCTGTCGCCTACAGGGCTAATGTCTGGAACATAGGTGCGGAAGGACAACTCACCGCAGGCGCCATATTTGCCGGATCAGTTCCGGTGCTTTTCCCGCACTGGCAATCACCAATGACGCTTCTTGCCATGATCATTCTGGGCGTCATTGGCGGCATGCTCTGGGCCGCCATCCCGGCCACCTTGCGCAACCGCTTCAACGCCAATGAAATCCTGACTTCGCTGATGCTGGTCTATGTCGTGCAACTGCTCCTCGACTATCTTGTGCGCGGTCCCTGGCGCGATCCCATGGGCTTCAATTTTCCCAAGACCGTGAGTTTCTCCGGCTGGCAGACGCTGCCCTATCTGACGAGCGGTATTCATGTGGGCGTCGTGCTGTCGGTGCTGATTGCACTTGTCCTTGGACTTGTGATGAGCCACACCCTGAAGGGCTTTGAGATTA
>JAIBJH010000286.1 GCA_020029455.1 Hyphomicrobiales bacterium | reverse complement strand
ATTGTTCCTTCTGCGGCAAGAGCCAGCATGAAGTGCGGAAGCTCATCGCCGGACCGACAGTTTTCATCTGCGATGAATGCGTTGAACTCTGCATGGATATTATCCGTGAGGAGAATAAGTCCGCGCTGGTGAAATCCAAGGACGGCGTGCCGACACCGCAGGATATCCGCAAGGTGCTGGATGATTATGTCATCGGTCAGGATCACGCCAAGCGCGTGCTCGCCGTTGCCGTGCACAATCACTACAAGCGCCTGAACCACGGCCAGAAGGGCAATGACGTCGAACTGGCGAAGTCCAACATCATGCTGGTTGGTCCCACGGGCTCCGGCAAGACGCTGCTGGCGCAAACCCTGGCCCGCATCCTCGATGTGCCCTTCACCATGGCGGACGCCACGACGCTCACTGAAGCGGGCTATGTGGGTGAAGACGTCGAGAACATCATCCTCAAGCTGCTGCAGGCTTCCGACTATAATGTGGAGCGCGCCCAGCGCGGCATTGTCTACATCGACGAGATCGACAAGATCAGCCGCAAGTCTGACAATCCCTCCATCACCCGCGACGTATCAGGTGAGGGCGTGCAGCAGGCGCTCCTCAAGATCATGGAAGGCACCGTTGCTTCCGTGCCACCCCAGGGTGGCCGCAAGCATCCGCAGCAGGAGTTCCTGCAGGTTGATACGACAAACATTCTCTTCATCGTAGGCGGCGCCTTTGCCGGCCTTGAGCGCATCATCAACCAGCGTGCCAAGGGTACCGGCATCGGCTTTGCCGCAACTGTGCGCGCCCCCGATGACCGCCGCACTGGCGCGGTGCTCCGCGAACTCGAACCGGAAGACCTGCTGCGCTTCGGTTTGATTCCGGAATTTGTCGGCCGTCTTCCAGTGGTCGCAACGCTCGAAGATTTGGACGAAGCAGCACTGGTGCAGATTCTCACCGAACCCAAGAATGCTCTGGTGAAGCAATATCAGCGGCTCTTCGAAATGGAGGGCGTGAAGCTCACCATTCCGGAAGAGGCGCTGAAGTCCGTGGCGCGCAAGGCCATCGAACGCAAGACAGGCGCGCGCGGTCTCCGCTCCATCATGGAAGGTATTCTCCTTGATACCATGTATGACCTTCCCGGCATGGAAGGTGTCGAGGAAGTGGTGATCTCCAAGGAAGTCGTGGATGGCAGCGCCAAGCCGCTGCTCATTTACGCCGACCGCGCCAGCGAAGTGAATGTGAAGCAGGCTTCTGCCTCGGCCTGAGGTGCCTTCGTCCCCTTGAACGTGGGGCACCTGATCGCCACATCCGGGCTTGAATGAAATTGTGCAGGTTCCCTGCGGAAGGACAAGAAAATGGCAAAAAAGCCAGTGCCAGTTGAAACCCAAGCGGCTCCGGAAGAACTGCTTCCCGTTCTTCCCTTGCGCGACATCGTGGTCTTCCCCCACATGATCGTGCCGCTCTTTGTCGGCCGCGCAAAATCCATCCGCGCCCTTGAAGAGGTGATGCAGGAGGAAAAGCGCATCCTGCTCGTCGCCCAGAAGAATGCCGGCGACGACGAGCCCTCGCGCGAAACAATTTATGACGTGGGCACCGTCGCCCAGGTGATGCAGCTCTTGAAGCTGCCGGACGGCACAGTGAAGGTTCTCGTCGAGGGCCTTGAGCGCGCCCGTGTCGCCGAGTTCACCGACAAGGGTGAATACTACGAAGCCAAGGTCAATGTGATGCCGGTGCCTAAGGTCTATTCCAAGGACGCCGAAGCGCTTGCTCGCTCTGCCGCTTCACAGTTCGAAAGCTATGTGAAGCTCAACAAAAAGGTGCCGCAGGAAGTGCTCGCCAACCTTGGCTCGATCACCGACCATGCCAAGCTGGCCGACACCATTGCCGCCCATCTCGTTCTGAAAATCGCCGACAAGCAAGCGCTGCTCGAACTTGCAACCGTCGAGGAAAGGCTGGAGAAGGCCTACTCGCTGATGGAAGGCGAGATTTCGGTGCTGCAGGTGGAAAAGCGTATCCGCAGCCGGGTCAAGCGCCAGATGGAGAAGACCCAGCGCGAATACTATCTGAATGAGCAGATGAAGGCCATTCAGAAGGAACTCGGCGACGGCGAAGAAGCCAAGGACGAACTCGCTGAACTCGACAAGCGCATCAAGGAGACCAAGCTCTCCAAGGAAGCGCGCGAGCGCGCCGATGCGGAGCTGAAGAAGCTGCGCCAGATGAGCCCCATGTCTGCCGAAGCAACGGTGGTGCGCAACTATCTCGACTGGCTGCTTTCAATTCCGTGGAATTCCAAGTCCAAGGTCAAGGCCGATCTCGAATTTGCTCAGAACGTTCTCGATGCCGATCACTTTGGCCTTGAGAAGGTGAAGGAGCGTATCGTCGAATATCTTGCCGTGCAGGCGAGAACTGCCAAGCTGCGCGGACCCATTCTTTGCCTCGTTGGCCCTCCCGGCGTCGGCAAGACCTCGCTCGGCAAGTCCATCGCCAAGGCGACGGGCCGCGAATTCGTGCGGATGTCGCTGTGCTCGATGAAATCGACAAGATGGGCATGGATTTCCGCGGCGATCCGTCAGCGGCGCTTCTTGAGGTGCTTGATCCCGAGCAGAACGCCACTTTCATGGATCACTATCTCGAGGTCGAATACGATCTCTCGAATGTGATGTTCGTGACAACGTCAAACACGCTCAATATTCCACCGGCGCTGCTCGACCGTATGGAGATCATCCGCATTGCCGGTTATACCGAAGATGAGAAGGCCGAGATTGCCAAGCGCCACCTCTTGCCGAAGTCCTTGGAGCACCATGGCCTCGACAAGAAGGAGTTCGAGGTGACCGGCGAAGCCATTCGCGAGATCATCCGCCGTTATACGCGCGAAGCTGGCGTGCGTTCGCTCGAGCGCGAGATCAACACGCTGGCCCGCAAGGCCGTGAAAGACCTGATGGTCAAGAAGGCGAAGAAGATCAAAGTGACGCCCGAGATCGTCAACGAATATCTTGGCGTGCAGAAGTTCCGCTATGGCGAAGTCGAGCGTGAGGACCAGGTGGGCGTCGTCACCGGCCTTGCCTGGACCGAAGTTGGCGGCGAGCTTCTCACCATCGAAGCTCTGATGATGCCCGGCAAAGGCAAGATGACCGTCACCGGCAATTTGCGTGACGTGATGAAGGAGTCGATTTCAGCGGCTTCGTCATATGTGCGCAGCCGCGCGCCCCAGATCGGCGTCAAGCCGCCCATGTTTGACCGCAAGGACATTCACGTCCACGTGCCGGAAGGCGCAACGCCGAAGGATGGCCCATCGGCTGGCATCGCCATGGCAACGGCCATCGTTTCTGTCCTCACCGGCATTCCGGTGAAGAGGGATGTGGCGATGACCGGCGAAGTGACGCTGCGCGGCCGTGTTCTGCCCATCGGTGGTCTCAAGGAAAAGCTCCTCGCAGCGCTACGCGGCGGCATCAAGAAGGTGCTGATCCCGGAAGAGAACGTGAAGGACTTGGCCGAGATTCCTGACAATGTGAAGTCTGGCCTTGAGCTTGTTCCTGTCTCCTATGTGGATGATGTGCTGAAGCATGCGCTCACGCGCCAACCCACCGCCATTGTATGGGATGAACTCGCCGAAGAAGCCGCCGCCGCTGCGAGAGCCAAGACTGGCGAAGCGGGCGAAGGCGCCGTGCATTAAGTGCTGCGGACTCATTGAGATTGAAAGGGCGCCAGAGATGGCGCCCTTTTTCATGCGGGGGCAATGAATGGTTGCGAAATTTTTTCGAACACAGGTTGTGCTTCCATCTCGACGGCGTGCGCTGAAAGTGCCGGATAATTTGCCGGAACTGCAATCGCGGGATGGGACTCCGACAAATGCCGCCACATGCAGGTAACGGCGATGTCGGCTTGCGAAAATTGCTCATCAAACCAGTATTTGCTGCCGGAGGCAGCGCGTTCTTTTTCAAGAACGCGGAGTGCGCCTTCCGCTTGGCGCGTGATGCGCGCCATGTAGGAAGGTGACGGCGCATCATGCAGGCGCAGTTCGTAGAACAGCCGCACCGCCATGTCTGAGATACCGCTCGCAACACTTATAGTCTTGAGCATGCGGTAGCGCGCCGGATTGATCTGCGGCAGCAGGCGGTTTTCTGGCGTAACAAGACTGTCGAGATAGTCGATGATGCTTGAAGTCTCGATCAGCACGTCGCCATTGCTGAGGATCAGTGTCGGCACACGGATGAGCGGGTTTATTTCGGCGAGCCTGTCGGCATCGCCCATAATCGACCAAGGCCGATGCTCAAATGCAATGTCATAAAGCGTGAGTGTGATGCCTACCCGCCGCGTGAAGGGCGAGTCAAACTGCCCTATAAGGATCATGCTTCACCGCCCCTGTGTGAGCGCTATTTTCACTGCGAAGAAGGCGAAGACGCCGGCAAAGGAGAAGTCGATGCCGCGCAGAACCTTCGGCCGCTCTTTGAGCCAGGCGACGAGCTTCTCCGCGCCGAGGATCATCATGAAGGCGAGCGGCAAATTGATCACGACAAAGTAGAGGCCGAGGAAGAGGAGCTTTCCTGTCACGTGCGGATCATGTGCCGAGACGAACTGCGGCAGGAAGGTGATGAAGAACAACACCACCTTCGGATTGGTCAGATTGACGGTAACGCCCAGCATGAAATCAGCGAACGCAGAATTGCTGCGGGCCTCGCCCGCCTTCACATTGAGCGACGAGCCATTGCGTATGGCGTCAATGGCGAGCCAGAGGAGATAGAGCGCTCCCACGACCTTCAGCACCAGAAATCCCATGGCGGAAGCCGCGATCACCGCTGATACGCCAAAGGCCGCCAGCAGCGTGTGGACCACGCAGCCGAGATTGGTGCCCACCATGGCCGCCATGCCCGCACCGCGGCCCCCGCCAATGGTGCGCGACAGCCACAGGCTCATGTCCGGTCCCGGTGTCAGGAAGAGCAGGAAGGAAGCCAGTGTAAAGGCCGTGAGCGTTGTCAGATTTGGGAGAAAATCCATTTTGTCACAATAACATAGCAAAAAATCTTCGCAAGATGCGCGAATCGGCCCCGGGACTCTTGCGAATCTTTTGCAATCGGATTCAAGTCAACTTCTGGCGGCTGTGTATGGCGTTGTTTGTAAATCTGACATTCTCGCGGGGATTGCTGCTTCAACTATGAATAAGAGCGAACTTATAGCCAAGGTTGCCACCGACACGCGCCTGACTCGCGGCGAGGCCGAAGAGGTGGTGGAAGCCACGATCGAGAATATCATCAAGGCTCTGGGGGACGGTGATGACGTGCGCCTCATGGGCTTTGGCGTCTTCACGGTGTCGCGCCGCAAGAGCGGTGAGGGCAGAAATCCAAAGACGGGGAAGGTTATCAAGATGCCGGCCTCTAACAGGGCGCGGTTCAAACCTGGGAAAATTCTGAAGGAGGCAGTCAACAGCTAAGCGCCCGCCAGACGGCATTGTTGACGGCAACAAGGCAGGCGCCCGAAACCATCGAGGCAACATCCTAGAGACCAGAGCCCTGCATGCCCTCAGAAACATGCAGGGCGTTTTGTTGAGTCCACCGGTTTTCGCCATCCCGTGCAAGGGCGAAGCCCGCAACACGGGATCCACTGCAGCGACTCAACGCGGTTGCCCCGCGAAAGCGGCCAAGTGGTTCCCGGCTGGAGCCTGCCCTCGCGTAGGCGGGGGCCGGGATGACGACAGTGGGTATTAGAGTCTGATCACTATCAATTGAGGCGAGTACTGA
>JAIBJH010000078.1 GCA_020029455.1 Hyphomicrobiales bacterium | reverse complement strand
TCCATCGACATCAGCGCCGCATTGCCGCCTGAGGCCGTGGTATCCTGCGACATCACCCGCTCCACGGCGAAGCGGTGCAGATAGTGCGGTCCACCCGCCTTCGGCCCCGTGCCGGACAGCCCCTCGCCCCCAAAGGGCTGGACCCCGACCACAGCGCCGATCTGGTTGCGATTCACATAGAAATTGCCAACCCGTGCCCGCGCCCGCACCTGCTCGATGGTGCTTTCAATGCGCGTGTGAAGTCCCAGTGTCAGGCCATAGCCTGTCGCATTGATTGCATCGACCACCTCATCGAGATGCGAAGCCTCATAGCGCACTACGTGTAGAATGGGCCCGAACACTTCTTCCTTGAGCAGAGACAGGTCCTTCAGCTCATAGGCCGCTGGCGCGATGAATGTGCCCTCGGTGCAAGCCTCTGGCAGCTTGAGATCGCAGATAGTTCCTGCCGTCTTCGCCATGCGCGCCTTATGGGCTTCGAGTTTTGTTTTTGCCTCTTCATCAATCACCGGACCGACATCGGTGCGATAATCCAAAGGATCGCCAATGGCGAGTTCCTCCATAGCGCCCTTGAGCATGGTAATGACGCGTGGCGCCACATCGTCTTGTACGAAGAGAATGCGCGCCGCAGAGCATCTCTGGCCCGCGCTATCAAAGGCCGAGGCCACCACATCGCGCACCGCTTGTTCAGCAAGTGCCGATGAATCCATGATCATGGCGTTCATGCCGCCCGTTTCTGCAACAATCGCCGCGAGCGGCCCCGGCTTTGCCGCTAACGCCTTGGCGATGATCGAGGCCGTGACATTAGAACCGGTAAAGGCAACGCCAGCCAGTCTTGCATCGGCTAAGAGCTTGCCGCCGATGCGCGCACCATCACCTGGCAGGAACTGCAAAACCTCCGCTGGAACCCCAGCTTCGTGCATCAGCTTCGTCGCCTGATAGGCAATGAGCGGTGTCTGCTCTGCGGGCTTGGCCAAAACGCTGTTGCCAGCCGCCAATGCCGCAGCTACCTGCCCCGTGAAGATCGCCAGCGGGAAATTCCACGGCGCAATGCAGGCAAAGACGCCACGCCCATGCAGCGTCAATTCATTGCGCTCCCCCGTTGGCCCCTGGAACACTGTTGGACTGCTGAATTGCTGCCTTGCCAGCACCGCGTAGTATCGCAAGAAATCGATGGCCTCGCGCAAGTCGGCTTGCGCGTTGTCCAAGGTCTTTCCTGCTTCTCTGATGAGCAAACCCAAGAGCAGCGGTGCATGGGACTGGTAGTTGTCCGCAGCCCTTTCAAGGATTGCCGCACGCTTCTCACCACCCAGATCGTTCCAATCTTGTTGTGAGACCTCAGCCAACACCAAAGCCTTCACGATGTCGGTATCGCTCACTTCATGCACTGTGCCCACATTCACTGTCCGGTCATGGGGCGAGGTGATGGCGCGGGTGGGGCCGCTCTGCCTTGCTTTGCCATTGATGAGAGCTGCCACCGTGTGCGGCAGTGCAATCTCCTTGGCAATTTCTTTCAGTAATGTCTCACGCACCGGCGTATGCCACAGCGGTTCACCAGAAGAATTGACGCGCGTTCCAAACAGCTTTCGCGGCGCGGGAATCTTTGGATGCGGAATCTGCGGCAGGGCGCGCACTAATGCCACGGGATCAGCGATGATTTCAGTCACGGGCGCGCGATCATCGGCAAGCCGATTGACGAATGACGTGTTGGCGCCGTTCTCCAAAAGACGGCGCACCAGATAGGCCAGTAGATCCTCATGGCTGCCCACCGGCGCATAGATGCGGCAGGGCTGTTTGATCTGTCCCTTGCTGACCACCTGTTCATAGAGAGCTTCGCCCATGCCGTGCAGGCGCTGGAACTCGAAACGCGGGTCTTCGCCAGCCATCGCACGAACGGCAGCAACGGTATGGGCATTGTGTGTTGCAAATTGCGGGAAGAAAACTTCGCGCCGGGCAAGCATGTATTTGGCGCAGGCGAGATAGCTCACATCGGTCGAGACCTTGCGTGTGAATACCGGGTAATCCGCTAAGCCGCCTTCCTGTGCCCGCTTGATCTCCGTGTCCCAATAGGCGCCCTTGACGAGGCGCACCGGCAACACACGGCCAGTCTCCGACGCCAGCGCCGCCAGCCACTCCAGCGCCGGCTTTGCCCTTCGCCCATAGGCCTGCACTGCAAGGCCAAGCCCATTCCAGCCCTTGAGGTCCGGCGCTTCCGCCAGCTTGCGGAACAGTTCCAGCGACAAATCGAGCCGGGCCACCTCTTCCGCATCAACGGTGAGCCCCATGCCGCTGGCCTTGGCCTGCTGGCCAAGTTTCAGCATTTTCACAAGAAGCGCATCGAGGCTTGCTGCTGCATTCTTCTCTTCGTAGCGAGGATGCAACGCGGAGAGCTTCACTGAAATAGAAGGCTGCGCGAAGACATCGCCACCGCGCACTGTCTTGCCGATGGCGGCCGCCGCCTTCTCGTAAGCCTTGAAATAGCGCTCGGCATCGGCCGCCGTCATGGCGCTCTCGCCCAGCATGTCATAGGAAAAGCGCCAGCCATCCTTCAGCAATGGCTCGGACAATTCCAAGGCTTCGGAAATCGTCCGCCCCAAGACGAATTGCTTGCCCATGATGCGCATGGCTTGGCGCATGGCGGTGCGGATGAAAGGCTCGCCCGAGCGTGTCACCAGCCGTTTCACCGTGCCCATGGCATCGTCCTTGGCATCACGGCCCAATTCAACGATGCGTCCCGTCAACATCAGCCCCCAAGCAGAGGCATTGACGAACAGCGAATCCGACTTGCCCACATGTTCGGACCAGTCGCGGTCACCCAGCTTGTCGGCAATCAGCTTGTCCGCTGTCTCGGCATCGGGAATGCGCAGCAATGCCTCGGCGAGGCACATGAGCACCACGCCCTCTTCCGACGAAAGCGAGAATTGCTGCATGAAGGCATCGATGCTGCCGTGGGAATGGCGGTTAGCCCGCACGCCTTCGACCAGCGCTGTTGCAATCTCCGCAACACGCGCCGCATCTGGAGCAGTGAGAGCTGCCTCGCCGGCGAGTTGCTGGACAAGTGCTGTTTCATCGCGGAAAAGATGGCTGGCGATAGCATCGCGGTTTGGGATCATGCTGCCCCTCCTGCCCGGAGCATAGCATATTTGCTAAGGTGTTTTCCGCTGAAATACCGCAGCCTCATTGCAGTAGCGCCTAGATTCCTGATAATATGCGGAGATACTCACCAGAAATGAGACTATCTATGGCGAATATTGATTCCATTGATCTGAGCATCCTGGACCATCTGCAAGGCGATGGACGGGTTGCCATCACCGAACTTTCCAAGCGCGTGAACCTGTCGCCCACGCCTTGTACGCTCCGTATGAAGAAGCTGGAGCATGCCGGAATCATCCAAGGCTACCATGCGCGGCTTTCGCCAAAGGCATTGGACCAAGCCTTGCTTGTCTTCGTCACTGTCAAGCTGAAATCGACGGATGAAGCCACGTTGCGCGCCTTCAACCAGGCAATCAAGCCAGTGCGGCAAATCCTCGAATGCCACATGACCGGCGGCGGCTTTGATTATCTGCTCAAGATCCGCGTCCGCGACATGGTGGAATACCGGCAGATCTTGGGCGGCGTCATCGGCGAACTCACCATGGTCGAGGGCACCCATTCCTATTTCGTCATGGAGGAAGTAAAGGAAACAACCCTTCTTCCGATTCCAAAGGCGAGGCCGCAAAGCCGCTGATGCCAGAAATCGTCCGTGACCGAAGCGATCTCCGCTTCACCGTTGCCCATTGGCGCAAGGAAGGCGCAACTGTCGCCATCGTCCCCACCATGGGCGCGCTGCACGAAGGTCACCTGACACTGGTGCGCCAGGCCTTCAATCACGCCGACAAGGTGATCGTTTCGATCTTCGTCAATCCCAAGCAATTTGCACCCGCCGAAGACCTTGCCCGGTATCCACGCAATCTCGAGGGCGATGCCGAACTGCTCGCAGGTGCAGAGGCCGATCTCATCTATGCGCCCCATGAGGACGAGATATATGGCGAAGGCTTCGCCACTATTGTTTCGCTGTCGGGCCCGGCCAAGGCAGGCCTTGAAGACAAGTTCCGCCCGCAGTTTTTCGATGGCGTGGCAACGGTCGTCGCTAAGCTCTTCATCCAGTCAGGTGCGGACAAGGCGATTTTCGGCGAGAAGGATTATCAGCAGCTCTTGGTTGTGCGCCGGATGGCCCGCGATCTCGACATCCCGATTGAGGTTGTGGGCATTCCCACCGTGCGCGATGCGGACGGCCTCGCATTGTCATCACGCAACCAATACCTCTCGAAGCATGAGCGCCACCAGTCCACTGCCATCATCCGCGCCCTCAGGCAGGCGGCGGAGAAGATCATTGCAGGCGCGGAGTTGCAGGCCACTATACGCGCCGCCGCCCGCTCGTTGAATACGCTGGGATTCAAGGTGGACTATGTAACCGCTCGCAATGCCGAAACGCTTGCCGTGCCGCAAAGCCCGGGCGAACCCTTGCGCCTTCTCGCCGCCGCGTGGTTGGGCAAGACAAGGTTGATTGACAATATTGAGGTTTAACGCCCTCTCAGCGCCATCCAGACACCGCCGGCGGCAAGGCAGGTACCGCTAACAATTTCGATGGCCCTGACCCGCGAGCGCGACAGCCAGGAACCTGCCCGGCCTGCCAGCAGCGCATACCCGCTGTCAGTAAAGCTGGCGATCAGCACAAAACTCGCGCCGAGCAGGAATGTTTCAAGCGTGGGGTTGCCCTCGCGGCTCAGGAACGGCGGAATGATCATGCCGTAGAGTACCAGGATTTTTGGGTTGGTGATCGTCACCATGAAGGCCTGCCAGAAGAAGCCGTGGGCGCTCCGCTCCTCCGCCTTTCCGGCCTGCAGCGTGCCGTCGGAAGTGAGAAGCTTGAAGCCCAGCCACACCAGATAGGCCGCGCCCGCATAGCGCAACACATCAAACCACACGCCCATGAGCAGAATGGCGGCGGTCAAGCCGAGTGCGGCAACGCTGACCCACACAACTCCGGCAAGCACCGTCCCGCCGACATTGAGTAGCCCCGCCCGCACTCCATAGCGCAAGGAATTGGCGACAATCACCGTCACCGTAGGCCCCGGCACCACGGCCAAGGCAAATGCCGCTATGCAAAAGGCGATATAGGATTCAATCGAAACCATGGCAGCACCGCTTAAAAACTGGACTATAGAGCCAAAGAGCGAAGCATAATGCAAGAGGCGCAATGCAGGTGATTAGACCTGCGTATCGCCATTCCCATCCGCTTCGGTGATGTGCTCCACCGACACTACATGCTCGTCATCTGCCGTATCGAAGACGATGACGCCCTGCGCCGAGCGGCCCGTCTTGCGGATGTCATGCACCGGACAGCGAATCATCTGGCCCTGGTCTGTCACCAGCATAATCTCATCGTTCTCCTCCACGGCGAAGGAGGCCACCAAAGGTCCATTGCGCTCATTCACCACCATGGCCGTGATGCCCTTGCCGCCGCGGCCTGAGACGCGATACTCATAGGCCGAAGTGCGCTTGCCGTAACCGTTTTCGGAAATGGTGAGGATCACCTGCTCAGCAGCGCTCATCTGGGCGTAGCGTTCCTGTGACAGAACGGTCTCGGCTGGCGTGTCGTCTTCATCGCCGTTGCTGTCATCACCGGCCACAGCCCTGCTCATTTTCACAAAAGCCGCACGCTCCTGCGGTGTCGCCTCGACGTGTTTGATAATGGACATGGAGATGACTTTGTCCTTGTCCTCCAGCCGGATGCCGCGCACGCCATCGGACTCGCGGCCCCTGAACACGCGGATGTCTGTCACCTCGAAACGGATGCATTGACCCTGCGCCGTGGTCAGCAGCACATTGTCCTGTTCCTGGGCGAGATCGACGCCGATGATGGCATCGCCCTCCTCCAGCTTCATGGCAATCTTGCCATTGCGGTTGATCTGCTCAAAATCCTCAAGCTCATTGCGCCGCACATTGCCCGACTGCGTGGCGAACATCAGGAACGGCTTTTCCGCGCCTTCTGCGATGTCCGGCAGCGGCAGGATAGTGGTGATGCGCTCGTTCTGCGACAACGGCAGGATATTGATCAGCGCCTTGCCGCGGGCCTGCGGATTGCCGAGCGGCAGCCGCCACACCTTCATGCGGTAGACCATGCCCTCGGACGAGAAGAACAGCAGCGGCGTGTGGGTGTTGGCCACGAACATCTTGGTGACGAAATCCTCTTCGCGCACCGCAGCACCAGCCCTGCCCTTGCCGCCGCGGCGCTGGGCGCGATAGGCCGAGAGTGGCACGCGCTTCACATAGCCTGCATGGCTCACCGTTACGACCATGTCCTCGGACTGGATCAGGTCTTCGTCTTCGACCTCGCCTTCATTCTCCAGGATTTCGGTACGGCGCGGTGTTGCGAAGTCCGTCTTGATCTGCGCCAGCTCGTTTTTGATGATGTCGCGAATGCGCTCCCGTGAGCCAAGAATCTCCAGATAATCCTTGATCTCGATTGCAAGCTTCTCGAGTTCCTCGGTGATTTCCTCAAGGCCAAGCTGAGTGAGGCGCTGCAGGCGCAGATCAAGAATGGCGCGCGCCTGTTCGTCAGATAGCCTATATGTGCCATCGGCCTTCAGCTTGTGGCGCGGATCAGCAATGAGAGCGATCAAGGGTTCAAGCTGCCGCGCCGGCCAATCGCGCCCCATCAGGGCTTCACGCGCTTCTGTTGCATCCTTGGAAGCGCGGATAAGGCGGATCACCTCGTCGATATTGGCAACGGCGATGGCAAGGCCCACCAAGACGTGCGCACGATCACGCGCTTTCTTCAGCAGGAACTTGGTGCGCCGCGTGATGACGTCTTCACGGAAAGCGATGAAATGCGTGAGCAGGTCGAGCAGCGTCATTTGCTCAGGCCTGCCGTTGGCGAGCGCAATGTTGTTCACGCTGAAGGAAGATTGCAGCGCCGTGAAACGCCACAGCTGGTTGAGCACGATCTCCGGCTCGGCATCGCGCTTGATCTCGATGACGACGCGCATGCCTTCGCGGCTTGATTCATCGCGGATATCGGAAATGCCCTCGATCTTCTTCTCGCGCACAAGCTCGGCGATCTTCTCGATCATCATCGCCTTGTTCACTTGATAGGGAATCTCGGTGACGATCAGTGCCTGCCTGTCCTTGCGGATGTCCTCGACTTCGACCCGCGCCCGCATGATGATGGAGCCGCGCCCCGTGGCAAAAGCGCTCTTGATGCCGACACGGCCGAGCACAATAGCGCCTGTCGGAAAATCCGGCCCCGGAATGAGGGGCAGCAATTCGTCCAGCGTGATCTCAGGCTTGTCCATGACGGCAAGCACGGCGTCGATCACTTCGCCCAGATTATGCGGCGCCATGTTGGTGGCCATGCCCACCGCAATGCCGCCTGCGCCATTGACGAGAAGATTCGGATACTTGGCCGGAAGGACCGTGGGTTCACTAAACTCGTTTGAGTAGTTGGGCTGGAACTCGACCGTATCCTTGTCGAGATCATCGAGCAGCGGCATCGCCGCCTTGGCAAGTCGCGATTCGGTGTAACGGTCGGCGGCGGGCGGATCGCCATCGACGGAGCCGAAATTGCCCTGCCCATCGATCAGCGGCAGCCGCAGCGAGAAATCCTGCGCCATGCGCACCAGCGCATCATAGATCGCAAGGTTGCCATGGGGATGATACTTACCCATCACATCGCCGACGATACGCGCTGACTTCTTGTAGGGCTTGTCCGGCGTGAAGCCGTTTTCATCCATTGTGAACAGGATGCGGCGGTGAACAGGCTTCAACCCGTCGCGCACGTCGGGCAGCGCGCGCGACACAATCACCGACATGGCATAGGACAGGTAACTCGTCCTCATCTCCTCTTCGATGGAGATGGGGGCAACGCCCTGCGGATTAGCCGGTGGCAAGCCGCCGGATTGGTTGTTCTCGTCGCTCACGAAAAGCCCGCTCAAAAAGTCATCAGCGGGAGCCTGAAGTCCGTCCGCCGAATCCAGCAAAAATCATAGGCTTTCCGCGCCTTATCAGCAAGGAGAGCCTATCGTTTTGGGGCCTTTTCAGGCGTTATTTTTAGGTATTTTCGAGCCTAGATGCGCTGCAGCCAGAGGCCGCCGCCGGAATAGGTGCCATTGCCACCCGAAAGGTTGGCGCAGCGGCGCTTTCCGCCCAGCCAGCGGTTCCAGGACACACAGAAGGAATTGCCTTTGACCAGCCAGTAGCCGGTGTCGCGCTTGCCCTTGCTGGTAACGCCCGTGATAACGCCATTGGGACGCAAGGAAACGGTCATATTGACCAGGCCCATCACACTGACGGAATAGCGGCCTGGAGCCAGCTTGCGCAATTCATGCGGCTTCAATGCCTCATCCGCAACCGAGGGAAGCGTGAGGGCGCAGAGGAGGAGCGCCGTGGTGAGCGGTGTCTTCATGAGTCTTGTCCCTGTCTCGCGCTCATCCCGGCAAATCCGCCGCCAAGACTTCGCGCCATTTCAACGTGTTGAAGCAAACCTCTTTCGCGAAAGTGCCTGACTTCCACCGGATTTGCGCGTTTCAATTAAGCTAAGGCCACGGAATCATGGCGGCCTTGCCGCTTTTGTTGCACTGCACAAAGCGCGCGAATACGGAAAGATTATGGCAAACGCAATCCTTTCTCCCCATTACCAACAACAAATTTGCAGGCATATTGGTTTCATCGCGCAAAACTGAAGTTATATTGAGTTATTTCAGTATGTTAAGAATAACAAACCATACGGAGAAAATGTGTCTCCTTTGGGACGGCTCTAACTGAAATTGAGGGGGCAAATCCGGGCCTTCGTTTTTGCAATAGGGCATGACGCAGGCAACGTGGCTCGGAAGAGCCGGTCGCGTTAAGTCTCTGCCATGGCGGCAAAGCATCACCTGGCAGGAATCATCCTAGTTGCAGCGTCGGCGATCCTGTGGAGCTTTGGCGGCCCCATCGCCCGCTTCATCACTGTTGAAGGTTGGACGATGGTGTTCTGGCGCTCCTGTTTCGCCGTCATTTTCCTCCTATGCTTCCTGGTGCAGCGGGAAGGGCCGAAGCAGACGCTGCGCCAGTTCACCGGCATGGGTTGGCCCGGCCTCGCTGTGGCCTGCTGCTTCGCAGGCGCCTCCTCTTGTTTCGCCATCGCTTTGTCATACACAACTGTCGCCAACATCCTGCTCATGCAGGCGGGTGTGCCCCTGATCGCTGCACTGATGAGCTTTGTGCTGTTTCAGGAACGCGTGAGCCTGCCCACGTGGGCAGCCATCGCCGCAGTGATCGCTGGCGTTTTTGTCATGGTGTCTGAAACATTCACCGGCAAAGTCTCACCCATCGGCGATGGCCTGTCGCTGCTCATTGCATTGTTCTTTGCCACGGCAACGGTTTTGACACGCCGCCACCATGAGGTGCGCATGACGCCGGCGGTGACACTGGGCATCCTTATCGCCCTCATTGCAGCGGCGATCATGGGCGGCGCACGCTCCGTGACCATGCCCGACCTGCTGTGGCTCATTGCCTTCGGCGCGCTGAACCTCGGCGCGGGCCTTGCCGCTTTCACACTGGGCGCGCGCCTTATACCTGCTGCCATTGCCGCTCTCATTGGCACCCTGGAACCTGTGCTCGGTCCCATCTGGGTCTGGCTCGTCCACAGCGAAGTGCCGAGCGAACGCACCATCATCGGCGGTTCCATTGTCTTTGCGGCGCTCCTCACCCATCTTCTTGTGGACAGCTTCCGCAAACCCGCCGTTGCTGACAGCAACTGACTCCCACCCCCACTAAGTTCAACATGCCAAGATCAACAATTGCCATTGTTCACGTTTTATTCTAGTGCAGCCTCATGTCCGATAAACGTTTCATTTCGATTCAGGGTGCCCGCGAGCACAACCTGAAGAACGTCTCGCTGGAGCTTCCGCGCGACTCGCTCATCGTCTTCACCGGGCTTTCTGGCTCCGGCAAGTCTTCGCTCGCCTTCGATACCATCTATGCCGAAGGCCAGCGCCGCTATGTCGAGTCTCTCTCGGCCTAAGCGCGCCAGTTCCTGG
>JAIBJH010000285.1 GCA_020029455.1 Hyphomicrobiales bacterium | reverse complement strand
GCGAGAGTTGCGGAAGCGATTGCCGCATCATTGGATTTGTTCCACGCCTCACGTTGGATGTCATGGGCACGTTGAGCTTGTTCATAAGCGTTTGTCATTGAATTACCTGACCTGTCTTACCCAAGTTCGCATTGTTGTCGTGGTTCAACCCTGTAGCTGACGTCAGTTTTACCCCAGAGCCAGGCGCACCGCATCCATCGCATCGAGCTGCGTCAGGTTCATGTGCAGCGGCGTCACTGAAATCCGCTTGTTGAACACTGCCGCGAGGTCAGTTCCTATGGGCGGGTTGCCCTTCTCGCGGGCAAAGCCCATCCAGTAATAGGTGCCGCCGCGCGTGTCCTTGCGTTCGTCGAGCAGCAGATAATTCTGGTCGCGCTTGCCCTGCCGCGTCACCTCGATGCCCGCCACCTCCCCTGCCCGGCAATCGGGGAAATTGACGTTGACCAACACACCCGGCCCGAATTCCATCTTCACCAACTTCTGCACGATGGAAGCGCCGTGGGCCGAAGCCACCTCGAAACTTTCGCCATTGTCGTAAATGCCCACAGCCTGCGATAACGCGATGGACTTGAGGCCCAAAGCTGTTCCTTCCATCGCAGCGGCAATGGTGCCGGAATATGTGACGTCATCGGCCAGGTTCTGCCCACGGTTGACGCCCGAGAGCACAAGATCCGGCATGCCCGGCATGATCTTCCTTATCGCCATCACCACGCAATCAGTGGGCGTGCCCATCACTTCAAAGCGCCTGTCGCTGATCTTGCGGTAGCGCAAGGGATAGGCGAGCGTCAGCGAATGCCCTGCCCCGGACCGTTCCTCATCCGGCGCCACGATCCACACATCATCGCTGATGGTGCGGGCGATCTTCTCCAGCACTTCAAGGCCCGCGCCATGAATGCCGTCATCATTGGTGACAAGAATGCGCATCACTGAACCTCGATGCGGGCCACGTCGCCCATATAGCCGCGCAATGCATCCGGCACCGTCACGCTGCCATCGGCATTCTGATAGTTCTCCAGCACGGCAACGAGCGTGCGGCCGACAGCGAGGCCGGAGCCATTGAGCGTGTGCACATAGCGCGTGCCCTTGCCATCCTTCGGGCGGTAACGCGCCTCCATGCGCCGTGCCTGGAAATCTCCGCACACGGAGCATGATGAGATTTCGCGGAAGGCATTCTGCCCCGGAAGCCAAACTTCAAGATCATAGGTGAGGCGCGAGCCAAAGCCCATGTCACCCGTGCAGAGCTTCATCACGCGATAGTGGAGGTTCAGCCCCTTGAGGATGCTCTCGGCGCAGGATGTCATGCGCTCCAGCTCTTCGCGCGATTGCTCCGGCATGGTGATGGAAACAAGCTCCACTTTGTAGAACTGGTGCTGGCGGATCATGCCGCGCGTATCCTTGCCGGCTGCACCCGCTTCCGCTCGGAAGCACGGCGTCCAGGCCGTCATGCGCAGGGGCAAGTGCTCTTCTTCGAGAATGCTTTCGCGCACGAGATTGGTGAGCGAGACCTCCGCCGTGGGAATAAGCCAGCGGCCATCGGTGGTGCGGAACTGGTCCTCGGCAAACTTGGGAAGCTGCGCCGTGCCGAACATGGTCTTGTCGCTGACAAGCAGCGGCACGGTGTGTTCGGTGTAGCCGTTTTTGAGCGTCTGCGTGTCCAGCATGTATTGCGCTATGGCCCGTTCAAGCCGGGCAAGCGCCCCTCGCGTCACCACAAAGCGCGCGCCGGCAATCTTCGCCGCCACCTCGAAATCCATGAGCTTCAGCGTCTCGCCCACATCGAAATGCTGGCGTGGCGGAAAATTGTGACGTGGCGCCTCGCCCCAGCGCCGCACTTCAACATTGCCATGCTCATCCGTGCCGTCTGGCGCTTCATCAAGCGGGATGTTGGGAATGGCGGCCAGCACGTCGTTGAGGGCTTGGGTCAGTTGCCGCTCTTCTTCCTCACCCACTGTGATGGAATCCTTGAGCGCCGCAACTTCCGCCTTGATTATCTCGGCCTTCGCCTTGTCGCCCGCCTTCATGGCATCGCCCACGGATTTGGAGAGCGCATTGCGCTTGTTCTGCGCTTCCTGCAGGCGCGTCTGAACGGCCCGCTTCTTCTCGTCGGCGGCAATCAGCTCTGCCGATTGCGGCGCAAGCCCGCGCCGGGCGAGGCCCCGGTCAAATTCCGCCGGATTGTCGCGGATGGCCTTGATATCATGCATGAATGAGAAACCCCGATTCAGGAAGGACTGTGGCCCGCCTTATAGGCAAGGACGCCAAACCCCTCAAACGGGTTTTGCAGGCAGGTTTTCCGCCGTTTTCTGCTCGGCCGCAGCTTCTTCGGCTTCTTTCTTGGCCCGCGCCGCCTCGCGTCTTTTCTCCATGAAACTCACGGCAAAGACGGCGATTTCATAGAGCCCGGCCAGCGGCACCGCCATTGCCAGCATGGAAATGGGATCGGGCGGCGTAATGAGAGCCGCCAGCCCGCACACGCCAACCAATGCAAAGCGCCGCCCACTTTTCAATTGCTGCGCATTGACGACGCCGATGTGGCCCAGGAGCGTGAGCACCACCGGGAGCTGGAAGGTCAGCCCGAAGGCGAGGATCAGCATCATCACGAAATCGAGATAGGCCTCCACATCCGGCATGAGCTGGATGAGTGCTTTCTCGTCAATGCCCTCGCCCGTGGTGCCAACACCTGCCGCCAGCGAATAGAAGAACTTGATCGCCACCGGCAGCAGGAAGAAATAAACGAGAGCCGCGCCCAGCACGAAGAAGATCGGCGTGGCGATAAGATAGGGAACAAGCGCCTGCCGTTCATTGCGGTAAAGCCCAGGCGCCATGAAAAGATAGATCTGCGTGGCGATCAGCGGAAAGGCGAAGAACATGCCGCCAAACATCGCAATCTTCAGCTTCACCAGAAAGAATCCGAGAAGCTTTGTCGAGATGAGCCCCACATCATGGCCCACACCCCAATTGAAGGGCAAAATCAGCACATGAAAGATATCCGACGAGAACCAGAAGCTGAGGCCAAAGGCAATGAAAAAGCCGATGACGCATTTGATGAGCCGCGAGCGCAACTCCATCAGATGGTCCATCAACGGCGCTTCGGAAGCGTCAATGTCTTCCTTGGTCATGACTTGGGTGCCGTCTCAACCGCTACCAATGTGCCCGCCACGCGGGTTTCACCGGGCACAGGCTCACTGCCGAAATAAGTCTCGAAATCCTTCTGCGCGGCAGATGTCA
>JAIBJH010000077.1 GCA_020029455.1 Hyphomicrobiales bacterium | reverse complement strand
CTCGGCGAATGATCCGCTTGTCGCGCTCGGCGCACCGTCGCTTTCCGATGATGTGGCCCCTGCGGGCGATTCAACCGACATAGCGGGCGGCGCATGGAATGTCCTTGCGCCGGGCGATGCCATTTCCTTCAGCGGCACTTACACGCTCGTTCCCGCCGACATCCTTGCAGGCCAGGTGAGCAATACGGCATCGGCCGCTGCGACCACGGTGACTGGAACGCCGGTCAGCGATTCTACAACGCTGGTCACGCCGCTTCCCGGCACTTCGAGCATCACCCTCGACAAGACATCGAGTCTCGACATGGGGCCGGATGGCATGGCCAGCGCCGGCGACATCATCACCTACCAGTTCGTGGTGACGAACACGGGGACAACGGCACTCAGCAACATCATTGTCGACGATCCTTTGCTGATGGCCTCGGTGGCGGATGAAACCGGCATGGGCCGCGTGCTGGCGCTGATGGAGGATGCAACACTCAGGGCAGATCCCATCACCACAGCCTCGCTCACACCTGAGGGCGAGAGGCGCGACCCCAATCTGTGGGCGCTGGAAGAGGAAGGCCATTCGGCTGTTGCCCGCGCGAGTGTCCTGCCACCTGAACTTCCTGCCGCAATCCACGGCAAACGGAGGCTGGTCAATCTCACAAGCCCATCCAAGCGCGCAGGACTTGGCGATCTTGTCGGCATCTATGTTGAGCTTACCAACACGGGCGATGTTCCGGTCACCGGGATCACCGTCGAGCAGGAAGACGCGGAAGCCTTCGGCAATGCGCTTGATATCCTTCTTCCCAACGAGACGAACCAAGCCAGCATCATCTTCACCCATGAGATCACCGAGGTTGACCTCGGTGCGGCGGCGCTCGATCTGCCCGCTACAATTCACGGCAGGGCGCGGGGCCACGAAATTACGGCCAACCTCAATGAGCCTATGTCGTTGGGCGATATTGCCACCCGTGAAGAACTGCTTACGGCGGATATCAATCCGCCCAACGTGCCCTCGCTGAACCCCGGCCAGCAGGCGATCTTCTCTGGCACCTATACGGTGACGCAGGCAGATGCGGATTCCGGCAGCGTCAGCAACACGGCGACGGCAACAGGTACGCCGCCGAGTGGTCCAGATGTGACGGCGACCGACAGCGAGACAACACCGCTGCCGCCCGCGCCTGCAATCGCCTTGGTCAAGACGTCTTCGCTTGATCTGGGCGGCGATGGCATTGCCACGCCGGGCGACACCATCACCTACACATTTACAGTGACCAACACGGGTAACGTGACGCTGCTCAACCTTGGTGTAACTGACCCATTGGTGACTGTCTCCGGTGGCCCGCTGGCAAGCCTTGCTCCCGCCGCGTCGGACTCAACGACATTCACCGCGACCTATGCCCTGACCCAGCCCGATATCGATGCGGGCAATGTCACCAACCAGGCGACAGCCACAGGCTCGCCACCCGGAGGCGGCGCGCCGGTCAACGATCTTTCGGATGATGGCGATGTGCTGGGTGACGATCCGACAGTGACGGACATCACGCCGTCGCCTGCGCTCACTCTGCTCAAGCAGGTCAACACCGTTGTCGACGTCAACAGCAATTCCATGACCGATGCTGGCGACCAGATCACCTACCGCTTCACCGTCGCCAACACGGGCAATGTGCCGCTCAGCAATGTTGCCATTGCCGACCAGAATCCCTCCGTCGTTGTGTCGCCCGCGCCGCCCACTGGCATCACGCTCGCCCCCGGCACATCGGACTCCACGTCTTTCACTGCTACCTACACCTTGCTGCAAGCAGACATTGACGCGGGGTACTTCGAGAATACCGCAGATGTGACGGGCGATGCGCCCGACAGTTCGCAGGCCACGGACCAGTCCCATCCGACCAATCCAAACGCCAATGGCCCGACACGGTACGACATCACAAAGGTGCCGCGGCTCACGCTTCTCAAGACCGTTGCCTCGATCACTGACACAAACGGCAATACGATCACCGATCTCACCGACGTCATCAACTACGCCTTCACTGTCGCCAACACGGGTAACGTGACGCTGCTCAATGTCACGCTGACGGATCCCAATGCCACGGTGGTGGGCGGACCCATTGCGAGCCTTGCGCCGGGTGCAACCGACTCTGCCACCTTCACCGCCACTCACACGGTGAGCGCCCTTGACATGATCGCGGGCTCGGTCAGTAACCAGGCGAGCGTCACGGGCACGGCAGCAACGGGAGAGCAGGCGAGCGATCTCTCGCATCCGACCGATACAAATGCCGACCAGCCGACGGTTGTGCCGGTCGTTCTGCAGCCCGCCATTGCATTGGTGAAGACCATGCAGTCGGTCACCACCAACACGCAAGGAACGCCCAACCCCGCTGATGACACGCTTGAGATCGCCTATGATTTCGCTGTCACCAACACGGGCAATGTCACGCTGAACAATATCCAGGTGACAGACCCCCTGGTGACGGTCAGCGGATCGCTGACAAACCTGGCGCCTGGCGCAACCGACGCGACCTCCTTCTCGGCCATCTATACGGTGACGCCCGCCGATATTGCGACGGGCCAGGTGGTCAACCAGGCAACGGTGAACGGCACGGCACCCAATAATGCGGTCGCCACCGATCTTTCCGACCACACCGACAATCTCAATGACCGGCCCACCGTTGTGCCGCTCGCCAATCAGCCGGGCGTTGCCATCGTCAAGCAGTTCGCAGGCTACAGCGCCGGTGATGGCGACGGCGTTCCGGAAGTGGGCGAGGCGGTGCTCTACAGCTTCACCGTCACCAATACCGGCAATGTGCCGCTCTACAACATCACGGTGACGGACGTGAACGCCACTGTCTCAGGCGGGCCGCTCGTCAATCTCTTTGTCGGCGCTTCTGACTCAACCACCTTCATCGCCAGCCACACGCTGACATTGGCAGATCTTGCCGCGCTCACCGTGACCAACCAGGCAACGGTCAATGCGTCATCGCTCGCTGGCCCCGTCTCTGATCTTTCCGACGAGAGCAGTACCTCCGATGATGATCCAACCATCGTGAACATCACGGAAGTGCCGGCCATTGCGGTTGTCAAGACCGTAAGCTCCGTCACCGATGCCAACTCGAATGGCTTCACGGACGAGGGCGATACCATCAACTATGCCTTCACCGTCACCAACACGGGCAATGTGACGCTTCTCAACATCACGCTGACGGATGCCAATGCCACGATCAGCGGCGGACCTATAGCCTCGCTCGCGGCGGGTGCCGCGGACTCCATCACCTTCACAGCCACTCACCTTGTGACGGCTGCTGATTTTGCGGCAGCGCAGGTCACAAACCAGGCCACCGTCCAGGGCACAAGCGGCAGCGGCACGACGGTCTCCGATCTTTCCGACGAGAGCAGCAGCACCGGCAATGATCCTACGGTGACGCCTGTTCTGGCGGCGCCAGCGGCCCTTTCCAAGGTGGCGGCGCGCAGTGAAATCCGCCGTGGCGAAACGATTGGCTACACCATCACAGCCTCAAGCCTTGGCAGCGGGCCCTTCGACATTGTCGATCTCATGCCGCTGGGCTTCACCTATGTGGCTGACACAGCGACGGTCAATGGCGTGGCTACAACTCCCGCCATTTCCGGCCAGACGCTGAGCTTTGCCAGTATCTCGCCCGTCGCCGGCACGATCATAGTCAAACTCACGCTCCGCGCCTCTACGAGCTTGTCGACAGGCAATGTCATCAACCGGGCGCGGCTTTACCTCAATGCCACCGGAGCACTGCTGGCTTCGGCCAGCGCCAATGTCACCATCAAGGAAGACCATGTCTTTGATTGCGGCGACATCATCGGCAGGGTGTTCGATGATTTGAATGGCAATGGCACCGCCGATGATGGCGAGACGGGGCTCGCCGCCGTGCGCATCGCCACGGTGAAAGGCATTCTCGTCACCACCGACAAAACCGGCCGCTTCCATCTCTCCTGCGCCGATATTCCCAACGCGGAGATCGGCTCCAACTTCCTGATGAAGCTCGATACGCGCACGCTGCCGGAAGGCTATCGCGTGACCACCGAAAATCCGCGCGATGTGCGCCTCACGCGCGGCAAGGTGACGAAGCTTAACTTCGGTGCCCACAAGACGCGGGGCCTTGCGCTGACGCTGAACCGCGATGCCTTCGAGAAGAACAGCATCAAGCTCAAGAGCAAGTGGGCGGGCGGCATCGACCGGCTGGTCAGCCTCATGCAGCAGGCCCAGGGCAGCCTCACGCTCTCCTATCGCTGTACGTCATTCGCACCCATCGCCGAACAGCGCCTCGCCCATGTCGAGGGGCTGATCCAGGCCCGCTGGGCGGCGAACGGCGGCGGAGCGCCGCTCAAAATAACAACACGCGTTGAATGCGGACAGGAATGATGCGGGGAAGAGCGGGCACATATCTCTTGAAGAGGGCGCTGATGGCGGCGCGGCGCGGCATTTGTGCCGGGGCGCTTCTGGCCGTCATGCTTGCCGTTTCTCCGTTGGCGCAGGCGGAAGGCGAGATTCCCTTTGTCATTTCGGTTGACGGGCAACGCGTCGACGGCAGCGTATTGCCGCCCGCTGTCGCCAAGACTTCGGAAGGCACGCTCGACATCCAGGTGAAGTTCGATGGGCTGGGTGTCACACCCATGCTCAATCTATCGACCGTTCCGCCGCGCGCTTCCTTCCGCGGCGGCGAAGAAATCAAGTTCCTGGCCAGCTTCAACTACGGCGCCTGGCTGGATCATGGCGAGGTGCTCATCTACGAGCGCAGGCAGTTCAGCGCATCCAACATCTACCAGCGCATCCCTGTCGCACCCAATGGAACGGCTCTCTGGACGCTGCCGGAGGATTCGCCGACGGAACTTCTCTATGTGCTGCGCGTCTATGACGGCGAGGGCAAATATGATGAGACCCAGCCGCTGCCGCTGAGCCGCGTGGCAAAGGAATATGCAACCCACGACAAGGGCGAGGAAGCAACCGCGCCGGGCTACAGCGAGGACCGTACCGCCTTCCGCAACATCGACATTTCGGGTGGGGCCGTCACCGTTTATGGCAAAAATGTTCCGGAAGGCCATGTGGTCTATGTGGCAGGCGAGCGCGTGCCGGTTGATCCCGAAGGCGCCTTCGTGGTGCAGCGTGTCTTCCCGCCAGGCACCCACAAGGTGGAGATCACCGTCGAGAAGGACGGCGAGGGCCTCGATTTCTCGCGCACCATCACCATCCCCGAGAATGAATGGTTTTATGTGGGCCTTGCCGATTTCACCGCAGGTTACCGTTGGGGCGATCACATCGAGGAGGCAGGCGAGGACGACTTGGGCGATGATGCCTATACGCGAGGCCGCCTTGCCTTCTATCTCAAGGGCAAGATCAAGGGCCGTTGGATCCTCACGGCGGCGGCGGATACCAGCGAGCAGAACCTCAAGAACATTTTCAAGGGACTTGATGAGAAAGATCCGCGAGAATTCCTCAAGCGCATCGATCCAGATGACTACTATCCCGTTTATGGCGATGACTCGACATTCACCGAGGATGCGCCAACCCAGGGCAAGTTCTATGTGAAGCTGCAGAAGGGTGCATCCCATGTGATGTGGGGCAATTTCAAGTCCAGCATCACGGGCTCGAAGTTCTTGAGGAGCGAGCGGGCGCTTTATGGCGCGCAGGCGGTCTATCGCGGCGGCGGTGCTGCTCCCGATGGCGGCCATGCCACGGCTCTTGATGTGCATGCGGCCCTTCCCGGCACCTTGCCCAACCGCCAGTCCTTCCGGGGCACGGGAGGCTCGGCCTATTTCCTGAGGCACCAGGACATCACGGTTGGCTCAGATACCGTCGCCATTGAAGTGAGGAATGCCACCACAGGCTGGGTTTTGGAACGGCGCACGCTTGCCTATGGCACGGACTATGACTTCGACTACATGCAGGGCGTCATCATCTTGAGAACGCCGCTACCGTCTTCGAGTTCAGCGGGCACAGAAAATTATCTGGTGGTGAGTTATGAATATACGCCCGCCGGTGAGGATGTGGACGGTTATGTAGTGGCCGGCCGCGCCCAGCAGTGGCTTGGCAAACATGTGCGCGTGGGCGCCACCGCCATGAAGGAGAACACCGAGACGGCCGACCAGAAGATGTATGGCGCCGACATTCATGTGCGCCATTCGGAAGGAACCTATATCGAAGGCGAAGTGGCTCGTTCGGAAGGGCCTGGCTTCTCAACAACCTATTCGCCGGACGGTGGCCTCACCAACCAGGACACGCCATCGGCCGGCATTCCGAACAAGAAGGCCGATGCCTTCCGGGTCGAGGGCCGGGTTGATCTCTCCGATGTTTCCGACGGGACGATCACCGGCTCCATCGGGGCGCGCTATGAGCATTACCAGAAGGGCTTCTCTTCGCTGGATGTGAATGCCGACACCAAACGCACCTTGTGGGGCGCTGAAGCCAATGTGGAGGTTTCGGAGAAGGTGAGCGTCGGCGCCAGTTTCTCGGACGAGAAACAAGGCAACGGCACCCATGACCAGAACGGCAAGGCCAAGATCGCCATCGAGGCGGGCGAGCACGTGGTGCTTGAGCCCTATCTGGATCACACCATCCGCGACAAGGGCACGACCGCGACCGCTACCACGCAAGAGGGCGAGCGCACAGATACTGGCGCGCGGCTTGTCTACAAGTGGAATGAAGATACGCAGGCCTACGTCTTAGGCCAGGCGACAGTCAACCGCACCGGCACTATGTATGAAAATGATCGCTACGGCGTCGGCGGCAAGGTGAGGCTCACCGAGAAGGTGTCAGTCGAAGGTGAGGTTTCCGACGGTGATCAGGGCATCGGCGCCAAGGCGCGGATCAACTATGACCCCAGCGCCGATGACCGCTATTACATCGGCTATCAGCTTGATCCCCTGCGTGATATTGCCGACAGCTGGCCCTTCGCGCTTGTCGGCGATGATGTGGGTTCAATCGTTGCCGGCGCGCGGAGCCGCATCAACGAGCAATGGAGTACCTATGGCGAGGACTCCTATGACATGTTCGGCGAGCGCCGTTCGCTGACGCAGGCCTATGGTGTCACCTATACGCCGACCGAAGCCTGGACCATCACGGGCGCGGCGGAAGTGGGCCAGGTGTTCGACGACACGGTTGATCCTGGAACAGGCTTCAAGAATCCGGATTTTGACCGCACCGCTTTGTCGCTCGCCGTCACCTACAAGGACGAGGATCGCTGGGATGGCCGCCTCAAGGGCGAATGGCGCGATGATGACAGCGAAGACGACAGCCGCGACATGCAGGCCTATCTCATGCAGGCGAGCTTTGGCGTCAAAGTGGCGGAAGACTGGCGTGCCCAGGCTAACCTGGATCTGGTTTGGACCGATGCATCAGATTCAACACGCGAGAGCAAATATGCGGAAGGCTCTCTTGGTTTCGCATACCGGCCCGTTGCCAGCGACAGGCTGAATGCGCTTTTCAAATACACATTCCTCTATGACAATCCGGGCAACGGACAGGTGGGCGTTGACGGCACGACATCGAGCCCGGCGCAACGCTCGCACATTCTCTCGGCAGATGCGATCTATGATCTGGTGCCGCAGCTTTCCATCGGTGCGAAGTATGGCTTCCGCATCGGCGAAACCAAGGAGAAGGTGGCGGGCGCCGATTGGGAGGAAGCAGAGGCCCATCTCGCCATCCTCAGGGCCGACTGGCATGTGCTGCATGATTGGGATGCGATCATCGAAGGCCGGGTCCTGTGGTCGCCCACCACGGACCAGACGGATTTCGGCCTTGTCGCCGCGCTCTACCGGCATATCAGCGAGAGCTTCAAGGTGGGCGTGGGCTATAATTTCGGCAAGTTCTCGGACAATCTCGCCGACCTCACCTATGACGACCAGGGCGTGTTCCTGAACATGATCGGGAAGTTCTAACCGCCGTCATCCTTGTGCATGACTGGCGAATTGATATCGCGCGCGTGAACGGCTAATCCCACTAGTCATGAGCATTACCCCAGCCCAGGCCCCCTCGATTGACGATCTCCGCGACATTTACAAGCGCCGGGTGCCGCGCATGTTTTATGATTATTGCGAGACCGGCTCCTATTCGGCCTCGACCTTCATTGACAACACAGAAGCCTTTACCAAATACAAACTCCGGCAGCGGGTGGCCCGGAACATTTCCGGCCGCAACCTCAAAACCAAAATGCTGGGTGAGGAAGTAGCCATGCCGGTGGCGTTAGCGCCCGTGGGTTCTACCGGCATGCAGCATGCCGATGGTGAAATCCTCGCTTGCCGCGCGGCGCAGAAATTCGGCGTGCCCTTCACTCTTTCGACCATGAGCGTGTGCTCGCTCGAGGAAGTGGCGAAGCATGTCGAGAAGCCGTTCTGGTTCCAGCTCTATGTGATGAATGACCGGGGCTTCGTGAAAAACCTTGTGCAGCGCGCCAAGGATGCGAAGTGTTCGGCGCTGGTGCTGACGCTCGATTTGCAAATCCTTGGCCAGCGCCACAAGGACATTCGCAATGGCCTCTCGACGCCGCCGCGCATCACGCTTCCCAACCTCATCAACATGATGACGAAGCCGCGCTGGTGCCTCGGCATGTTGGGCACCAAGAACCGCAACTTCGGTAACATCATGGGGCATGTGAAGGACGTCGGCAATCTCGCGGACCTCTCCCATTGGGCCAACCACCAGTTCGACCAGACACTGGACTGGTCTTCGGTGGAATTCATCCGCAAGGAATGGGGCGGCAAGCTTCTGCTCAAGGGCATCAATGATGTAGAGGATGCAAAGATCGCCGCAAAGCTTGGCAGCGACGGGATTATTGTCTCGAACCATGGCGGCCGTCAGCTCGATGGCGCGCCAGCAACGATCGACATGCTGGGACCCATCGTCGATGCGGTGGGCGGAAGCACCGATGTTTATTTCGACAGCGGTATCCGCAGCGGCATAGATGTGTTGAAAGCCATGGCGCTCGGTGCGAAGGGTACGTTCATCGGCCGCGCCTTTGTTTATGGGCTTGGCGCTGCGGGTGAGGCGGGTGTGACGCGCTCCCTTGAAATCATCAAGAGCGAACTCGACACCACACTGGCGCTCTGCGGCGAAAGGGACATAACGAAAGTGGGCCGGCATAATCTGCTGATGCCGCCTGCACCGCCGTTTACAATTCCCGAGCCGCAAAGGAAGCGCAAATGAATTCCATCGCACGGTACATTCTCGTCGCAGGTGTTTCTTTTTCGGCTGGGGCTGGCGCAATTGCGTTCTATCAAAAGTACCAGGCACAAACTTATGCAGGGCTGGAGACCCGCGAAATCAAGTCGCTCTCTGCCGATGAACTCAAGGGCCTGAAAGAAGGCAAGGGGCTGGGCTATGCCCTCTCCGCCGAGCTCAATGGCTATCCAGGTCCGCGCCACGTTCTTGAACTGGCAGAAAAGCTCAAACTCACGCCAGACCAGAAGACGCAGACCGAGTTGCTTTTTGCAGACATGCAGCGTGAATCTTCTGCCCTGGGTGAAAAGCTGATTGAAGTCGAGCGTACGATCGACCGGGGATTTCGGCATCGCCTGCTGGACAGTGCAAATCTGGACAGCATGACCCGCAACGCCGCGGAGATTGATGGCAAGCTGCGCGCCACCCACCTCAAATATCACTTGGGGATGATGGACCTGCTCAATCCGGAACAGGTGGCTTCCTATGTTCAGTTGCGCGGCTATGCGGGAGGCGGTCACACGGGTCATTGACCGTGCCGCTGCAAAACCGGGTCGCGCCGGACGGTAGCCTGCATGCGGTGCCGGAGCGCGGCACGATGCTGGGCAACCGGGGCGGCAAGTTTCACCGTGACGATAGGACGCTCGGTAAACGCCGCTGGGCGAGTGAGCATTGGATTTGCTGCGAGCTTCACTACAAGGGTCTGCACCATGAGGCGATGGGGAAAGGCTACACCTCACTCTTCTTCCTCGATGAAGTGACGGCGTTGGCGGTGGGCCACCGGCCGTGCTTTTTCTGTCGGCGGGCGGAGGCGAAGGCGTTTCTGGGTCGTGAGCGGGTGACGGAGTTTGACAAGCGGTTGCATGCGGAGCGCATTCCGCCAAGTTCCGTCATTCCCGCGAAAGCGGGAACCCAGCTTTGGGCATCGGCAGAGCAAAAGGAAAGCGGGGTT
>JAIBJH010000076.1 GCA_020029455.1 Hyphomicrobiales bacterium | reverse complement strand
GCTCGCTGCAAGTGCGGTCATTCTCGGGGTCTGGGAAGCGAGCATCGCCAAGATGCGCGTATTCCGTGTCGGTGAGTTCCTCGGCGGCGCCTTCGTATTTGCCTTCCTGGCCATTCTCCTCGCCTTCGTCTCACGCGAGGTGCTCAAGTGAATCACGCCTATGATGTCTCCCATCTTCTTGCCGGTCTGATGCTGGTCGCGAGTTTCGCTTTGCTCTACCAGGACCGCATTTTCGCCGTCCTCAACATCTTTGCCGCGCAGGCAGTGTTGCTTTCCATGGCCGTAGGCTGGGAAGCCTGGACGCAGCAGCGTCCTCACCTCTTCGTCACAGCCGCGCTCGCTCTGGGCCTCAAGGGCATCGTCATTCCCGTGGCGCTGCACAAGATGATCGTCCGGCTCGGCATTCACCGCGACGTCGAGCAAGTCGTAGGCGTCGGCAAGACGCTGATGGCTGGCCTCGCACTGACGTCCCTTTCGTTGTTGCTCGTATTGAGGATCACAACCGCCGCCGAATCCTTCACCCGTGAGGGCCTGGCATTGGCGCTGGCGATCATTCTGCTCGGCTTCCTCATGATGATCAGCCGCCGCAATGCCGTCACCCAGATTGTCGGCTTCATGTCGTTGGAAAACGGCCTGATCCTTGCTGCAACGGGCGCACGCGGCATGCCGCTGGTCGTCGAGATAAGCGTTGCCTTCTCGGTTTTGATTGCACTCTTTGTCTTCGCTGTATTCGTCTTCCGTATCCGTGAACGCTTCGACAGCGTGGATGTCGAGGCGCTTGAGGATGTGAGAGGTGACCACAGATGATGACGTCTGTCACCCTGGTCATTGCCATTCCCTTCTTCAGCGCCGCTGTGCTCACTCTCGTTCCGGGTTACCGTATGTCCGCCGCAGGCAACATGCTGGCGATGTTCGCCACCTTCCTTTCCGGCATCTCGCTGCTCTTTGTGAATCCTGAGGTTCGTGACTACTTCATCATTGACGAGATGAACATCCTGTTCGTCATCCTCAACACCCTCGTGGGTCTGACAACATCGATATTCAGCGCCAGCTACATCGGCCATGAAATCGAAACCGGAAAGCTGACGCCGCTCTTCGTGCGCTTCTACCATGCCATGTTCCTCGCCATGATGGGGTCAATGAACCTTGCCCTCACTGCCAACAATATCGGGCTGATGTGGGTGGGCCTTGAGATGGCGACACTGATCACCGTGGTGATGGTCGGCATCTACCGCACGCCTTCAGCACTGGAAGCCTCCTGGAAATATTTCATCTTGGGCAGCGTCGGTATCTCACTCGCCTTCTTTGGCACCATCCTCATCTACCTTGCTGGACAGAAGACCCTTGGCGAAGGCGCGCCGGCCATGACCTGGAACCTGCTTCTGGCATCGGCCCCGCAACTCGATGTCTCGCTTCTGAACCTTGCCTTCATCTTCCTGCTCATCGGATACGGCACAAAAATAGGCTTGGCCCCACTTCACGCCTGGCTGCCTGACGCTCATTCTGAAGGCCCCACGCCTATTTCGGCCGTGCTTTCCGGTCTCCTTCTTAACGTGGCGCTCTATGGCCTCTTGCGCTTCAAAATGATTGTCTCCGCCAACAGCGAGGCCATCCAACCCGGGCCGATCATGATCGTAATGGGGCTGATCTCGCTGCTCTTTGCATCCTTCATGCTCTACCAGCGCCGCGACATCAAAAGGCTCTTCGCCTACTCCTCGATCGAACACATGGGCCTCATCACCTTCGCCTTCGGCATGGGCGGTCCACTGGCCAATTTCGCCGGGCTCCTGCACATGGCCATGCACAGCCTAACGAAATCAGCGATCTTCTTTGCCGTCGGCCACGTGGCACAAGCCAAAGGCACCCAACGCATCGCCGCAATCCGTGGCCTGAGCGTAACCCATCCCGGCCTTGCGCTGGGACTGGCGGCGGGCGTCTTCGCCATTTCCGGTCTACCACCCTTCGGCGTATTCATGAGCGAGTTCCTGATCCTCACAACCACTTTCGCGCGGGCGCCATGGCTCGCCGTTCTTCCCGCGCTCGGCCTGCTCATTGCATTCGGCGCTTTGCTGTGGCGCCTTCAGGACTTGCTCTTTGGCGAGCCGACCGAGCCTGCCTACCCTGTCAAAGCATCGTCAATACCCTTGCTTGTCCACATGACCTTGGTTCTGATTGCCGGCATCTATTTGCCGCCAACGCTTGCGGCTTGGTTTGAACGTGCCGCGGAGCTTCTGAAATGAAACGGCCCGTCGCAACATCAGTTCTTGAAGTGGCAGGCGGCCAGAAGGCCGGGCCTGATGGGTTTGTTCGCTTGGCGGTCGATGACCGGATCTGGATCTGCCTCGCCTTGGGCTGCGCCAAGGGCCTGCAAGATTTCCTGTCCGTTTGGGCGGACGGCAGCGACATCTGCATGGCTCTCGGCGCGCCGGTAAAAGGCGTGCGCTTCATCGCGTCCTTGCCAATGAAGCGCAATGCCTATCCTTCCGTCTCCAAGAACCATGCCCCGGCCTTGCGCCTTGAGCGGGCATTGCGTGATTTGAAGGGCATCGAGCCGCAGGGTCTGCCGGATCACCGCCCCTGGATCGATCACGGCAAATGGCCAAGCTCTCCCAAAGGCAGGCAGAAAGAGTTGCCCCGGCCAGCCGCTCCCTACACCTTCCTGCCGTCGGAAGGCGAAGGCTTGCACCAGATCCCTGTGGGCCCGGTTCATGCCGGCATCATTGAGCCCGGCCATTTCCGCTTCACCGCCAATGGCGAAGCGGTGGTGCGGCTGGAAGAGCGACTCGGATACGTGCACAAGGGCATCGAAGCGCTCTGCACAGGCGCCGATATCGCCACGGCAGCGCGCATTGCGGCACGTATTTCCGGCGATTCCACTATCGCCTACTCTTACGCCTTCGCGCTTGCTGTCGAGGCAACATTGGGCTGGAGACCTCCGCCGCGCGCCAAACTCCTGCGCGGCATCATGGCGGAGCTTGAACGCCTCTCCCATCACATCAATGATGTCGGCGGCATCTGCAATGACGCCAGCGTCGTGGTGCTTCATGCCCATTGCACTTTGCTGCGCGAGGAAATTCTCCAGACAGCAATGCAGTGTTTTGGGCACCGCATGATGATGGACGTTATTGTACCAGGTGGTGTTACCCAGGATCTGCTACCAGAAGATGCAGGCAGAATCGAAAGCCTTCTGGACCGTTGCCTTGAACGGTTCGAGGCAGTCGTGCGCGTATATGACGAAGCGCCCTCGCTACAGGACCGGACGGTAACGACGGGATATGTCTCGCAGGAGCTTGCCACGCAATACGCCGCCGGAGGATATGTCGGGCGCGCCTCCGGAAGGAACTTCGACACCCGCAAGTCCTACCCCTATGCGCCTTATGATCATCTTGACGTTGGCGTCGCGGTACGCGCCGAAGGTGATGTGGATGCGCGTGTGTGGGTTCGGATTGAGGAGGTCCGTTCCAGCGTCAAACTTATCCGCGGCATGCTTAAGAAGCTCGAGCCCGGCCCCATCATGGCCAAGGCAACTACCCTGAAGGCAGGAACAGGCGCGGCCATGGTGGAAGGCTTCCGTGGCGATGTCTTCATTGCGCTACGACTAGACGAAACTGGACGTGTTTCCGGGTTCCATGCGCGCGATCCATCCTGGTTTCAGTGGCCGCTGCTCGAAGCAGCTATCGAGGGCAACATCGTTGCTGATTTTCCACTCTGCAACAAATCCTTCAACTGTTCCTATTCAGGTCACGACATGTAGGCCGTCATGCGCTCGCTTCTGTTACGATCATTGCTCCAGGGGTCTGCGGTCATCGCTCCGCCAAAGCCCGGCGAGGCGGCCATGGCCGAACTTGCCGAGGAACTGGGAGCACAGGCGCAACGGCGGCTCGGCCGCTCTCTGGCGATCCGCGAGGTTGACGCCGGGTCCTGCAATGGTTGTGAACTGGAAATCCATGCCATCAACAATCCGGTCTATGACATTGAACGCTTTGGCCTGAAATTTGTGGCCTCACCCCGCCATGCCGATGTGTTGTTGGTGACAGGTCCGGTCACTTGGAACATGCGCGAGGCACTTGAACGAACTTACGCTGCAACCCCGTCACCGAAATGGGTTGTCGCCCTAGGTGATTGTGCCTTCAATTGCAGCGTGTTCGCCGGCAGCTACGCTTGCGCTGGCGCAGTCAAAGACATCATACCGGTTGATTTGCATATTCCCGGCTGCCCGCCGCCACCGCTCGACATCCTTAAGGGACTGCTTGCACTCGTTGCTCATGCAGAAGGCTAGAACCTGTCAGCACCTGCCTCGGCGACCGCAATGGCCGTCATGTTGACTACGCCGCGCGACGTGACTGATCCGGTAAGAATATGGGCAGGCTGGCGCGTGCCAAGTAGAATCGGCCCGACCGGCAGCGCATCTCCAAATACCTTGATCATCTGATAGGCGACGTTAGCCGACGATAAGTCAGGAAAGACAAGCAAGTTGGCGTCTTCCGTCAGGCCAGAATTGGGTAGCCTCTTTTCGCGGATGGCGCTCAACAGTGCCGTGTCTGCTTGCATCTCGCCATCAACCATCAATTGCGGCACACGCTTTCTGACAATGTCCACGGCAGCGCGCATCTTGACAGATGACGCCGTATTAAATTCTCCAAAGTCGGAATGCGACACCAAGGCAACTCTTGCAGTGGTGCCGAAGCGCGTCATGTGGCGGACACAAAGCTCAACCGCATCGGCCAGCGCTTCGGCGGTGGGTTCCGGCTGGATGTGGGTATCGGCCAAAAAGATTGCCCCCCGCGGTGTGATAAGAAGGCTCATGGCGGCCATTTGCTTCACGCCGTCCGCGAGCCCGATCACATCTTCAACAACCCGGAGCTTGGAGCGGAAGCGACCTTCAAGCCCGCAGATCATGGCATCGGCATCGCCACGTCTCACGGCCAGAGCCGCAATCACCGTGGAAGATGTGCGCACCATGGTGCGAGCTGCATCCGGCGTGATGCCGCGGCGGCCCGCCACTTCCACCAGTGTTGCCACATAATCTTTGTAACGCGGGTCATCCTCTGGGTTGACGATCTCGAAGTCCTTTCCGGGCTGGATCGAAAGTCCATGTCTTGCAACGCGGTTTTCAACCACGGCCGGGCGTCCCACGATGATGGGCTTGGCTATCCCTTCTTCCAGGACAACCTGAACGGCGCGCAACACCCGCTCATCCTCTCCATCCGCGTAAATCACACGCGCCGGCACCTTTTTCGCCGCCGCAAAGATATTGCGCATCATGAAGCCGGAGCGATAGACAAAACGCTGCAGGGACTCCCGGTATGCATTGATGTCCGCCAGAGGGCGTTCTGCCACGCCGGATCTCATGGCCGCTTCGGCAACAGCGGGCGCCACCCAAAGGATGAGCCGTGGATCGAAAGGCGTGGGGATCAGCGAGGCGCTGCCGAAGAGCCTCACCTCATTGCCATAGGCACGAGCCGCCACATCTGACGGTGCTTCACGGGCCAGCGCCGCAATGGCTTCGACCGCTGCCTTCTTCATCTCTTCATTGATGGTGCGCGCACCCACATCCAACGCACCGCGGAAGATATAGGGAAAGCACAAGACATTATTGACCTGGTTGGGAAAGTCAGACCGGCCGGTGCAGACCATGGCATCAGGGCGCGCCGCCACTGCCTCTTGCGGATCAATCTCTGGTGTCGGGTTGGCGAGCGCCAGGATCAACGGATCGCGCGCCATGTGCTTCAGCATGTCCACCTTGAGCACATTGCCGGCTGACAGGCCGAGGAAGATGTCCGCTCCCGGAACAATCTCGGCAAGGCTGCCCTTATCCGTCTTTTGGGCAAACGCTGCCTTCCACGGATCCATCAGGGCTTTTCGCCCTTCATAAACGACGCCTTCAATGTCGCTGACCCAGATGTTCTCGCGCCTTGCCCCGAGACTGAGCAACTGATTGAGGCAAGCCAGCGCCGCGGCACCTGCGCCGGAGGCGGCGATCTTGACTGTTGCGATATCTTTCCCCGCGATCCGCAAGGCATTGGTCACTGCGGCCCCAACGATCACAGCGGTGCCATGCTGATCGTCGTGGAAGACGGGTATATTCATCCGCTCGCGCAGCTTCTGTTCGATCTCGAAACATTCGGGAGCTTTGATATCTTCGAGGTTGATGCCGCCGAAAGTCGGCTCAAGGGCGGCGATGGCATTCACCAAACGGTCCACATCGGTCTCGGCAAATTCGAGGTCGAACACATCGATGTCGGCAAATTTCTTGAAGAGGACTGCCTTGCCCTCCATTACGGGCTTTGCCGCAAGGGGTCCGATATTGCCGAGACCTAAAACGGCAGTGCCGTTTGAAACAACCGCCACCAGATTCGCGCGAGCGGTATACTTTGCCGCCAGTGCAGGATCGGCATGGATGGCTTCCGAAACGGCAGCAACCCCCGGCGAATAGGCCAGAGCCAAATCCCGCTGGTTGGCGAGCGGCTTGGTTGCCCGGATCTCGAGTTTTCCGGGGCGGCCGCCTTCATGATAGATCAAGGCGCCGGATTGCAGGTCTTGCGAAAGAGATGTTTTCATCAAAGTTGAATAGCCCTACTGAAGATCACGCAAAAGATTGATAGCGGAGCGATAGCCGAGTTTCCGCAAAACATTGGCGCGATGGACTTCAACGGTGCGCACCGTGATGCCGAGGGCATGTGCTATTTGCTTGTTCGCCTGTCCCGCAACCATTTGTTCCATCACTTGCCTTTCACGCTCTGATAGTGTGCCTATGCGTTCATCGAGCTTCGCTCGGCTCTGCTGGCGCGGCTTCTCCCGTTCCCAGGTCTCAAGCCCGCGCCGCACAGTCGCAAGAAAGCACGTCTCATCAAAGGGTTTCTCATGAAAATCAAAAGCGCCTGATTTCATGGCCTCTACCGCCAACGGCACATCACCATGGCCTGTCAGAAATACGACCGGTGGAACCGGCGGCGTCTTCAACAATTCATGGAATAGCTCGATACCAGACATGCCCGTCATGCGCACATCAAGCACGATAACGCCGTCATTCGGCTTGCCGGCCTCGATAAATGCCTCGGCGCTTTCATAGCTCGTCACCGTGAACCCCTCTCCCACCAGCAAATAGGTCAGGGCATCGCGGACAGCCTCATCGTCGTCAACCACATGCACCTGTTTCACTGCGTCTCACCCGTAGCCAGGGGAATGCTGACATGGAAAAAGCACCCCGGTTCCGCGTCCTCTTGCCAAATGCGCCCGCGATGCAGTTCGACGATGGACCTACAGATATTGAGGCCCATGCCCATGCCGTCTCCTTTTGATGTGGCAAACGGCACGAACAGCCGCTCGCGCATGTCCGTCGGCACGCCGGGACCAAAATCGCGTATGGACACCTTGACCTGTTCCGCAGATGCAGTGACATGAAGCTCAATTGTGCTTTGAGATTTGGGCAGGCCCCGCACCGCTTCCGCCGCATTGCGCAGGAGATTGAGGATCACTTGTTCCAGCAGCACCTCATCTCCTCTCACAGGACAACCGTCATCCGTCAGGTGCGTGGCGACCGAAACCCCGTTGCGCGCCAGATCGGCATCGAGAAACCCGACCGTGCGGCGCACGATGTCCCGCATGTCCGCCACGGAAAGGCGCGGCGTGGAGCGGCGCGTAAACTCCCTGAGATGATGGATGATGCCCCCGGCCCGGCGCGCTTGGGTGGAAAGCTTGTCCAAAATGCCGCGCACCTCTGCAACGGGAACTCTGCCGCGCTCAAGGCGTCCGGAAAGACCCGAAGCATAAGTCGAGATGGCGGTGAGCGGCTGATTGATTTCGTGAGCAAGCGTGGAGGCCATCTCACCCACCGATACCAGCCGCGCCGTGCGCGCCAGCTCATCGGCCTGAGTCTTCGACAGCTCTCCCATGCGCTTGCGTTCCGTGACATCGAGGATGGAGGCCATCCACCCAATGTGCTTGCCGCCCGCGTCAAGCAAGGGCGCCTCATAGATCAGTGCATCAAAGGCCTCGCCATTGCGGTGCCGGAACCTGATTTCAAATCCTTCCTTGGGCACGTCTCCGGCCAGGATTGAATCGTGGCGTGCAACCGTTTCCTCCAGATGATCCTTGTCCCAATAAGGCATGGGTGGAGCACGGCCGATGAGCTCTTCACGCGGCCAGCCGACCATGTCGCAGAAAGCTTGGTTGGCATAGATGATGCGGCCGTCGCGGTCGCGGGCCCGCATGCCGATGGTGAGTGAGTCTTCCATGGAACGGCGAAAGGCGCTTTCCGAGCGCAGTCGCTCTTCGGCGGTCTGTCTGCGCCGCACACTTCGTTGCAGGAATAGAAGGCTCGCGCCGACAATGCTGGCAAGGAGGGCAATCATTCCCGGCAGCGCCCAGGAGAGCCAGCGCACCGGCGCCCTGTATGGCATGACGATAAGCGAAAGGCCCTGGCCCGGAGGCTCGAAGGGAATGATGTGGCTGCTGCCGTCCAGCCCCTCACTGACGGCGGATTTAGACGCGATGGTCCGGCTATTGGAATCCCGGATGGCAATCTGGTTTTTGCGCGTCACCCACCATGGAATATGATTGGAAAGAAGGTCGGATGCATCAAAGCTGGCGACAATCAGTGATTGGTTCCTGCCATCCGCTACCGGCTGGACAAAGTCGAATCGCCAATTGTCCATCCCTTCGCGATAGACGGGGCCAAATTGCCCTTCCCCGAGCTTGAATGCAGCGGCAACAACGTCCACATCCAACGCTGCGTGAGCAACCGGATTGGCGGTGGCAGGCTCTGAGATCGTTTGGCCTTGCTGCCCATCGATATACACGAGCCTCGCCATTTCCGGGTGCAATCGCCGGATGACGCCCAGTTGATCCGCCACGCTGCTCGCCGGCAGACCACTGCGAATATCTGCAGCAAGGCGGTCGATTTCCTGGGTGCCGTTTTCAATGACAAAGTGCAGGGTCTGCTCCACCCAAAGGGCATCACTAATGAGTTGGGCTTGCCGTTCCGCCCTTTCTGTTCTGATGGCCAGCACAAACCCCGCACCGACAAGCAGCAGGATGACGCCGAGCGCAGTAACGCCAAGCCAACCTGCCGACGACAGGGGTAATCCGGCTGGCTTCTTTAAAATATCCTTTGAACTGAAGCGAAGTGGCATGTTGGTCCCGCGCCAGTCCTTAGCATGGCCCGGGTCCTGCCCCACTAGTGGTTTCCCACAATTGCACTCACCCGCAGCACGACTATGTTGCGCGTCAGTTCATAAAAGCGGGAGGAACGCATGAACAAGCGCAAACTGATCGCCAGCGCACTGCTGGCGTTGGCCCTGACGGCTGCCCCAACACTGGCCGCAGATTTTACCATCAAGTTCAGCCACGTCGTGGCGCCGGGCACGCCCAAGGGCAAAGCAGCCGACAAGTTCAAGGAACTCGCCGAGAAATACACTGAAGGCAAAGTTGCCATCGAGGTCTATCCCAATAGCCAGCTCTACAAGGACAAGGAAGAGCTCGAAGCCCTGCAGCTTGGCGCCGTACAGATGCTGGCGCCATCCTTGGCCAAGTTTGGCCCGCTCGGCGCCAAAGAATTTGAAGCATTCGATCTGCCCTTCATGTTCCCGACAAAGGACGCGCTCTACAAGGTCACCAAGGGAGATGTCGGCAAGGGCCTTCTCGCGAAGCTTGAAGACAAGGGCATCCTGGGGCTGGCCTTCTGGGACAATGGCTTCAAGATCATGAGCGCCAATTCACCGTTGAAAACCCCCGACGATTTCCTGGGTCTAAAAATGCGCATCCAGTCATCCAAAGTTCTGGAAGCTGAGATGAAGGCTCTTGGCGCGGTGCCCCAGGTGATGGCCTTCTCGGAAGTCTACCAGGCTCTGCAGACCGGCGTTGTTGACGGGACGGAAAATCCGCCTTCCAACATGTACACCCAGAAAATGCACGAAGTGCAGAAACACGCCACGATCTCCAACCATGGCTATCTCGGCTATGCCGTGATCGTGAACAAGACCTTCTGGGAAGGACTTCCGGCTGACATCCGCACACAGCTTGAAAAAGCCATGGCCGAGGCAACCGACTACGCCAACTCCATAGCCCAGGAAGAGAACGACAAGGCCCTGCAGGCCATGAAGGATTCCGGCAAGACCGAGTTCCACAACCTGAC
>JAIBJH010000284.1 GCA_020029455.1 Hyphomicrobiales bacterium | reverse complement strand
GTTTCCTATGCGCTGGGGCAAGGCTGGCGTGCGGCGTTGCCGACGGCCATCGGCGTTGCGCTCGGCGATTTCACGGCGATGACGCTGTCTCTTTTCGGTGTGGGGGCACTGCTCGCCGCTTCGGCCACACTTTTCACGGTGCTGAAGTGGATTGGCGCGGCCTATCTCTTTTATCTCGGCCTCAAGCTGTTCCGGGCGGGCGGTGCGCTCACCGTAGAACCGACGCGCGACAGGGCTTCCAATACAAAGATGATTGGCCATGCCTGGGTGGTGACGGCCTTGAACCCCAAGAGCATCACCTTCTTCGTGGCCTTCGTGCCGCAATTCGTCGATCATTCCCTGCCCTTCCTGCAGCAGGCGATGGTCTTCGAAGCGACCTTCCTCGTGCTCGCCTTCGGCAATGCCCTGGCCTATGCCTTCTTCGCTTCCAGGGCGCGGGAGAAATTCGCCAATCCACGCATGATCCGCGTTTTCAACCGCACGGGCGGCACATTGCTGATGGGTGCTGGCGCCGCGGCGGTCGCCATCCGTAACTAATTCCTTACCGTTCCTTCAAGTTTTAGGGACTTGCTCCACGGCTTTTCAATCAAGGCGTGCTAGTTAACGCCCCGTATTAGGTTGGGAACGTGGATCATGAAATCCGAAACATTAATGGTGTATGGCGGTGCGGCGGTTCTGGTGATCGCTGCCTATCTCGGCGTCAGCTCCGTGTTGAAGGCGGGCGCTATCGAAGATGCACGCATCGAGGGCATCAACAAGGCACGCAGCATTGCTTCGCTGGTTTCCCAGGATGAAGCAAGCTTCGGAACGGCCTTCCGCGAAGCCACCATGGCCTGCGCTTCCGAGGCGTCTGACGCCAAGCTGCCCAACGCGGTGTGGGACCATTATGTGGCAGTGCTGAAGGCTGCGGTCGCCAAGGCGTCCGACGAGAACTATAAGCCACACAGCAACCAGCGTTGGTTCGTCGAAGCGCAACGCCTGGCAGAAGCTGAAAACCCGCTGCCGGAAGCAACGCTTGCCAAGCTGGAAATCAACGCCAAGAAGGCGACGGAAGATGCCATCACCGAAATCAACCGCGGCATGGCGGCCATCGGCGAGTGCCTGGTGCAGACGGCGCAAAAATAGCCATCAGGAAATAGCTGGCATGCAATGCGGCGGGATTGCCGCAGCGCAGCATTCTGAATAGTCTCACCTTCGTGCTGGACGAAACATCTGCCTCACAACTCCTGAGATCGATCGGCCCTGGCCATAATGGCGGGCCGGAGCTGGATGAGCCGCCATTCGCCTGGGGTGAGGCACCCATTGATGTCTATTTCGCCTGGAAGCGCGCGCATGAGGCCGTGTGGAAAGACGTCTCCTACAATACCCTGCTCCGGCGCGTGAGGGCGGCGGAAGCGCTCGGCCTCACCTACGAGGAATATGTGCTGGAGCTACTCTTCAATGGCCGGCATCTGCAGCGCGAAGATATGGCTCGCATCGCTGAGATCAAGGCGGCACGGCTGCAATGAATGATCTTGCGCTGGTGGGAAAACTGGAGCGCTGCCTGCTCCATGTCTGGCCTTCTGTTGAAACGGAAATGCACGGGGCCTGGGCGCTGCGTTTTGCCCACGGCTATTCGGCGCGGGCCAATTCGGCCTCGGCATTATCGCCGGACGCAATGATCGATGATGCGCTGCTGCTTCGGACCAAGGCATTTTTCGATAGGCACAAGCTATCCGCACAATTCCGCATCTCGCCACTGGCGCAGTCTGGATCTATTAATGTTCTGCGATCCGCCGGTTACGCCTTCAAGGACGAAGCTGTCACCATGACGGCGCAGCTTTCCGGAGTTGAAGCGCATCCTGCCGTCGCTATTGCGCCGATCGCCGATGAGGCGTGGCTGGGCGGCGTAGCAGGACTCAACGAAGATGTGAGCAAGCGCCAACCCGATCACCTCAAGTCCATCACCAGTCGCATGAAGCCGCCGACGGCATTTGCCTGCGTCGCTCATGACGGCAGCACCGTGGGTTACGCCGTCTGTACCATCCATGACGGATGGGCGGAACTTGGCTCGGTCATCGTAGCGCCAGAAGCACGCGGAAATGGATTTGGCCGCGCGCTCGTCACATCGCTTCTGCATTGGGCCGGGACGAATGGAGCAGCGAACGCATTCCTGCAGGTTGATGTGGAGAATGCCGTGGCCATCGCGCTCTACCGCTCGCTGGGTTTTGCCGATTGCTACCGCTACAGCACGTGGCAAATACTTCCCTCAACCGTCTAGCTTGAATACCTTTGCTAGGCTCTTGCCGGATTTGAGTTCAGCAATCCACTTGCCTTCCAACGCCAGTTTTTCCTCGGCCTTGCTGATCAGCGCTTGCGTTGCTTCCTCGTCAAGTGCGACGAGCCCGTCATCATCTCCGATGATGAGGTCACCCGGATTAATGATGCCACCTGAAATATTCAAAGGCCCGTTCACTTCGCCATGGGCCCAGGCGGAGGGACCGCGCGGCGTCACCGAACGCGCATAGACAGCAAAGTTCTTCAGGCCAGCGAGTTCCGCAACGTCGCGGACAGGCCCGTTGCAGACGATGCCGGCTGCGCCCTTGCGGCGCAGGTGCCCTCCCAGAATGCCGCCGATCATGGCAGGGCCTGCCGTGCCCTGCGCATCGATCACCAGCACATCGCCAGCCACTGCAAGATCGATGGCCCGCGGCACCGCTCCGAAATCGGGAGGCGTGCAGCGTGCCGTGACTGCACGGCCAAAGAGCCTTGGCTGCTGTCCTGCCGGGCGCAGCGGCCTGATCAACGGATCAACAAGGCAGGCATCATCGCTCACATCGGCGATGATGGCGGTGGGCATTTTGCTCCAGCGCTTCATAAGATGGGGCGTCAAGGTGAAACGTTCGCTGTCGTGAATTCTGACCGTCATCACGCTCCTCCTGCGAATACATGCTTCAATCGCTTGCCAAGTGCCGTCATGCCTTCCTCAATGCGCGCATCGCTCTGGCCTGAATAGTTGAAGCGGGCGTGGTTCTGCTCCGGTGTCTCGCAGAAGAAACTGGCGCCCGGCACATAGGCAACGCGCGCGTGGGGCAATGCGTGTTCGCGCATGAAGCGTTTCGTGTCGAAGCCATTCGGGAATGTCGCCCATGTAAACAGCCCGCCTTCAGGATCAGTGGCCATCACCTCCTGCGGGAAATGCTGGCGGATCATGGAAAGCATCAGATTCTTCTTGCGCCGGTAGGCCCCACGCAATGTTTCAATAT
>JAIBJH010000283.1 GCA_020029455.1 Hyphomicrobiales bacterium | reverse complement strand
GAGCAGGGCTGAGGCCCGCCCCAAACTTGACAAATCGCGTTCCCCATGCGCTTTAGCGCGGATTCTTGCAGGATTTCCGCGTTATGACCCATCGTTACCGAAGCCACAACTGTGGCGCCTTGCACCTTGAGCACGCCGGGGGCGAAACTCGCCTTTCCGGCTGGGTGCATCGTGTCCGCGACCATGGCGGCGTATTGTTCATTGATCTTCGAGACCACTATGGCGTCACGCAGGTGGTGGCCGATCCGGACTCGGCGGCGTTCAAGACGGCGGAAGCCTTGCGCTCCGAATGGGTTATCCGCGTTGACGGCAAGGTGAGGAAACGTCCGGAAGGCACCGAGAACGCCGAGATGCCGACGGGCCTTGTCGAGGTCTATGCCAACGAGATCGAGGTGCTGTCGCAGGCGGCGGAACTGCCGCTTCCGGTCTTTGGCGATACTGAATATCCGGAAGACATACGCCTCAAGTATCGTTTCCTCGACCTCCGGCGCGAGCGCATTCACAACAACATCATGAAGCGCGGGGCGATCATCGACTCATTGCGCCGCCGGATGAAGGAACAGGGCTTCTTCGAATTCCAGACGCCGATCCTTACTGCTTCATCGCCTGAGGGCGCGCGTGACTATCTGGTGCCGAGCCGGGTGCATCCCGGCAAATTCTATGCGTTGCCGCAGGCCCCGCAGCAGTTCAAGCAGCTCATCATGATGTCGGGCTTCGACCGGTATTTTCAGATCGCGGCCTGCTTCCGCGACGAGGATGCGCGCGCCGACCGTTCTCCGGGTGAGTTCTACCAACTCGACATCGAGATGAGTTTTGCGACGCAAGAGGATGTGTTCAACGCGGTTGAACCGGTGCTGCGCGGCGTGTTTGAGGAGTTCGGGGGCGGGCGGCCTGTCACGCAGAAATTCCCGCACATCGCCTACAAGGAGGCGGTCCGCTGGTATGGCACCGACAAGCCGGACCTGCGCAACCCCATCAAGATGCAGGCGGTGACCGAACATTTCGCGGGCTCCGGCTTCAAAGTCTTCGCCAACATGATTGCGAATGATCCGAAGGTAGAGGTGTGGACGATCCCCGTGAAGGGCGGCGGTTCACGTGCCTTTTGCGACCGCATGAATTCATGGGCGCAGCAACAGGGTCAGCCAGGCCTCGGCTATGTGTTCTGGCGCGAAGGCGAAGAGGGCGGGGCGGGGCCCATTGCCAAGAACATCGGACCCGAACGCACCACGGCTATCAAGAACCAGCTTGGCCTCGGTGTCGGCGATGCAGCCTTCTTTGTCGCGGGCGTTCCATCCAAATTCTACAAATTCGCGGGCGAAGCCAGAACGCGCGCTGCCGAAGAAATGAACCTCGTCGACAAGGGCAAGTTTGAGTTCTGCTGGATTGTCGATTTCCCGATGTATGAGTGGAACGAGGAAGAGAAGAAGATCGACTTCTCGCACAACCCGTTCTCAATGCCGAAGGGTGGGCTTGAGGCGCTGGAGACGCAAGATCCGCTTACGATCGATGCCTACCAGTATGACATTGTCTGCAATGGCGTCGAACTGTCATCTGGTGCAATCCGAAACCATCGACCTGACATCATGAAGAAGGCTTTTGAAATCGCTGGCCGCTCAGAGCAAGAGCTTGTTGAAAAATTCGGCGGCATGTACCGGGCCTTCCAATACGGCGCACCGCCCCATGGCGGTATTGCGCCGGGCGTCGACCGCATTGTCATGCTGCTCTGCGATGAACCGAATATCCGGGAAGTTGTGCTGTTCCCCATGAACCAGCAGGCCCAGGACCTGTTGATGGGCGCGCCGTCGGATGTGACGGCCAAGCAGCTTCGGGAGCTTCACATCCGCTTGAACCTGCCGGAAGCGAAGTCTTAACAATATTGAGGAATCGTGTCCCTTTGGCTATGAGCCGGATGGGGCAGAATTTGAGGACTGGGAAAATCATGCGCAAATTTACTGCGGCCTTGCTTGTTGCCGCGTTCACGACTGTCATTGTGGCTCCGCCCGCAGTACAGGCGGCCACGCCGCAGGAGGAAGAGCTTCTACTAAAGAAAAAGAAGAAGCTGGCTATGAAAAAAAAAAAAAAAGCCGAAGAGGCCCGGAAACTGGCGCTTGCCAAGAAGCAGAAAGACAAGGTCCTTGCCGCTTCTTCCGCGCCCAAGTGCAAGGGCTTCATGCAGTGCGTGTTCGGCACAAAACGCGGTGTCAGGCTGGAGCGCAACCGCAATTTCCAGACCGCGTCGTTCGCCGGCACCACCAGCGTCTTTGCAAAGAAGTCGCGCCGCACTGTCGCGTGGTCGGAGACAAAATATGGCCCCGGCTCGATCATCGTAAGGACGCCGGAGCGGGCGCTGTACTACGTCCTCGGCGATGGCAAGGCGATCCGCTATGCCGTCGGCGTGGGACGTGAAGGCTTCCAATGGAGCGGCAACTCCACCATCGTTTCAAAGCAGGAATGGCCGTCCTGGACGCCGCCGAAGGTGATGATTGAGCGCGAGGCCGCCAAGGGCCACATCATCCCGGCCTTCATGGAAGGCGGCCCCGGCAATCCGCTGGGTGCGCGCGCCATGTATATCGGCGGCACGATCTTCCGGGTGCACGGCACCAACAATGAGGCGTCGATCGGCGGCGCGGTGTCGTCCGGCTGCATCCGCATGATGAATGCCGATGTGGTCGATCTCTATGAGCGCGTGAAGATCGGTTCCCGCATCTACGTCTATCAGTAGGCAGAGGAATTCACATAGGTATAAGCCCGCTGAAATGGCGGGCTTTTTTATTGTCTACCAAAAAAAGCAGAAGGGGCCGGATTACTCCGGCCCCGTGCTTGATCAAGTGCTGAAGTGATCAGAAAGCCCAGATCACGCCGACTTTGAACTCATGATCATCAAAGTCGGGAATGTCCACGTCGCAGCATGCTTCCACATAGCTGTCCCCACCGAATCTGGTGTAGATATATTCGAGGCGCAGGCGGAAATGGTCAGACATCGCCTGTTCGATGCCGCCACCGATTGACCAACCCCAGTGGCTGCCATTGATATGGTCAGGAGTGGCCGCGATGATACCGTCGAGATCACCTTTAGCCCAGGCAACACCACCCGTTGCATAGAGCAGGGTATCATCAAGCGCGATACCCATGCGGGCGCGGAACGTTGCGATCTGGTCCATGGAGAATGCGAAGTCGGCGGTTGGCTCCTCATTGGTGGCGATGTCACCGGTCATGCCCCAATCAGCCTCGAAGCCCAGAACCCACTGCTC
>JAIBJH010000075.1 GCA_020029455.1 Hyphomicrobiales bacterium | reverse complement strand
GACTTGTAGTCGGCGCCGGCTTCTTCAAGTGCGATGTGAGTGGCGACGGCGCATGACAGCCCGCCGGAGTGATAAAATGTGAGCATGCTTCGTTCCCTTGTTAGATGGAACCTAACATAGGCTCAGGGCCTTGCCAGCATCAGGTAGAAGATGATCAGCAATGCAATGAATGCGGGCCAGCCGAGGAGAAACCACAGCTTCGCGGCGCGGTGATAGTTGTCTGATAACGGCTTTCGCACCTCTGCAGCTTCGGCGGCAAGATCACGTATGCGCATTTGCAGCCGGACAACGGGCAGCCAGCAGGCCAGGGAAAGGGCGTAGAGACCATAGGTCCAAAGAAGCCAAGGGCTGAGGGGGTCGTAACCATAGCCATGCACAAGCATGAGACCGGTGACGGGTTGAATGATGCCCGATGTGGTGGTGAACAGCCAGTCGGCGCGGACTACAGTCTTGGCCGTAGGCGCAATGATTGCAGGATCGCCTGTCAGATGGGCCGACCACATGAAAAAAGCCGTGCCAAGTCCAGTCCCGAACAACACCGTGGCACTTAGTACGTGCAGCCATTTGATGATGAGAATGTGGTCCATCAGCGTTCTTCCGCTAAGATGCGGTCAACGGCAATGAGTGCGAGAATGGGGATGTTCTTCAGCAAGGGGTCGAAGAGCTCTGACCACAGCGACGGATTGATGAAGGTGAGCAGCATCGTGTAGCCCACGACCATCAGCATTTGTGCAAGGAAGGCAAGCTGTGGCGCCCGGCCCCATACCAGCAGCGATGCAATGGCGAGATCTATCAGGCTTGCACCGCGCCCGATGAGTTCCGCCATTGTTTCGTTCAGACCCAGGCCTGGGAGAGCTGCGTGGATCGACGATGGAGTCGCCAACAATCCGGCAAGGCCCGAACCCAGCCAAAGCAACACAAGCGCAGCCCGGATTAGGGGCCGGAGGAGATATGCGCGGGCATGCCATAGATCTCCGGTCTGGGACGGTGTGGCGGCCAGTGCTTCCGCCATGCCACGGGGTTTCAGTCCGGTTGCTTTGGCAAATGCAGCACCATCAGCAGCATTTCCGAAATCGAGCTGCGCCAGGGATGTTGAAGTCACCGGGCCGCTACCGAGCCTGTCACCAATCCAGGCAGCGGCCGCAATCAGTCCGCGCGGCACGTGGAGCAGTGGTGCGCGTGGGAGAGCCAGCCATAGGCGATAGTGCTGGCACATTTCTGCCAATGTAAGCGTTTCCGGTCCGGCGGGTTCGAGCACTTGCCTATTGCAGCGGCCGGTCTCGAGGCAGATGGCAACTGCGCTGGCAAGGTCATCCACATGAATGGGCGTTACCTTCTGATTGCCCGCGCCGATCACCGGAATTACGCAAGGCGCAGCGGCGAGGGCGCGCAACATGGCTGTGCCGCCAAAGGCACCAGCGCCGTAAACGATCGATGGACGTAGCACCACCCAATCACAATTAAGCGCCATGAGTGCCCGGTCCGCGGCCAGTTTGGTTTCGGCATAAGCAGTTGGCGCGCCGACGCTGACGGCGGAGATTTGCACGACCTTTCGAATGCCAGAGGCCGCAGCGGCGCGAAACAGGGCTCTAGGTGCGTCGGTATGGATGGCTACAAGTGATTGCCCATGCCGATCATGGAGTGCCCCGGCGCAATTCACTATGGCATTGATGCCAGCCAAGTGGGGCAGCCATGCCGCTTCTGTAGTCATGCTGTTTAAGTCTGCAGCAATGGCTGTGGCGCGAGGGAAACGGCGGGTGAGTTTTTCTGGATCGCGGACTGCTGCCACTACCTCATGGCCGCGTCCCGTCAGCGATGCTGCTATGGCGCTGCCGATGAAGCCGTTGGCGCCAGTCAGCAGAACACGCAAGGCTCGCGTCAGGCAGCGATGCCCTTCTCGGACATGAGCTGCTTCAGCTCGCCGGACTGGAACATTTCCATCAGGATGTCGGCGCCGCCAACGAACTCGCCCTTCACGTAGAGCTGCGGGACGGTAGGCCAGTTGGTGTAGTCCTTGATGCCCTGGCGCAGTTCATCGGAGGCCAGCACATTGATGTCCTTGAAGGGAACGCCGAGGTGCTGGAGGATCTGCACCGAGCGGCCCGAGAAGCCGCACAGGGGCATTTCCGCCGTGCCCTTCATGAAGAGCACGACGTCGTTGGATTTCACTTCATTGTCGATGGTGTCGTGGATGTTGGACATGACTTATTCCTGTGGAGTTGAAGTTGTGAGCGCCAGCGCATGCAGCACGCCGCCCATGTTTCCTTTCAGGGCCGCATAGACCATCTGGTGCTGCTGCACGCGGGACTTGCCCTTGAATGCCTGCGAGATGACTGTGGCGGCATAGTGGTTTCCGTCGCCCGCAAGATCTCTAATCTCGACCTTAGCGTCCGGCAGGCCTTCCTTGATAAAGCGTTCAATATCGGCGGCGCTCATGGCCATGGGCAGGGTTCCTTCAGGCCCTAAATAGGCGAGCGAGGCCCTGATTTCCAGTGCCCCGCAAGGGTTTGCGGCGCTTGGTTGCCATGCGCCCCCGGCGGCGATAGACAGGCGATAGTCGGAGATCTGGTTTCATGCGTCTTTCCCGCCGTTCTTTCATTGCTATGCTTGCCGCATTAACCGTCGTCCCGGCGCGGGAGGCCCTGGCCGAGCCCTTTGCCGTGGATATGAAGGAAGGCAAGAAGCTCGCCTTCAAGTTCCAGCGCAAGGAAATGGCCTTCGAGACATCGGCGGCGCCGGGCACGGTGGTTGTCGACCCCAAGAAGTGTTTTCTTTACTTCGTGTTGGGCGGGGGACAGGCCATCCGCTATGGCGTGGCGCTGGGGAAATCGGCCCATGCCTGGGAAGGCGAGGTCACCATCAAGAAGATGGCGGAGTGGCCCATCTGGGTGCCCGCGCCTTATCACCTGAAAGTGAAGCCCGATCTTGCCAAGTGGCTGCCAGGTGGCATGCCGGGCGGGCCGGAGAACCCGCTTGGCGCGCGGGCCCTCTATCTCTTCAAGGGCGAGGTCGACACCGTCAACCGCATCCATGGTGCGGCAAAGATTTCCGACATCGGCAAGAAGGCGACAGCGGGCTGCATCGGCATGCTCAATGCCGATGTGATCGATCTCTATTCACGCGTGCAGGTGGGAACGCGCGTGGTGATGATGACGAAGTCGGGGCTCTTCGGCTAACGCTCATGGCTGTGCATGCACCGCGACATCAGCGGCGGCGGCAAGTGATGGCAGGTTGTTTGCAAAGTCGAGCGCACCGGTTTCCTTGAGCAGCCAGGAACGGAACGCTGCAGTCCGGGGATTGCCTGACCAGGACAAGGGCGTCACGAAAGAATAGAGAATGCGCACGGGATAATCGATGTCGAAGAGTTGCACCAGGTTTTGCGCCTTCACGTCGCCTGCAACGATTGCATCATAGCCGAGCGCCACACCTTGGCCCGCAATGGCGGCATTCAGAACGTGATCGTAGTTTGAAAAACTGAGGCCATGGCGCCTGCCGCCGACATCCACACCGGCGAAGGCAAACCATTTCTCAAGATTGCGGCAGTTGCCCTCGTGAAGCAGGGTAAGTTGCAGGAGGTCTTCGGGCTTTTCAATCGCGGGGCTCAGGCGCAGGAGCGCCGGGCTGATCACCGGATGGCGCGATGACGCCATGAGAGGCGTCACCACAAGGCCGGGCTTTGGCTGAAATCCCCAGGCAATGTTGGCATCCACATCCTGGCTGGAAAAATCCGCAACGAGTTGCGAGCTGGAAATCTGCAGATCAATTTCGGGATAGGCCTCATGAAATCCGGAGAGGCGCGGAATGAGCCAGCGCACGAAACCCGGAGCCACCCTGACAGAGAGGCCGCCGCCCATGTCCTTCTTGCTGATGCGCATGGTTTCCTCCGACATGCGGTCGAGCACATCGGTCATGCTGCCGAGATAGGCGAGGCCATCATCCGTCAGGGCAACGCCATGGGGCCCGCGATGGAAAAGTTGCACGCCGAGAAAATCTTCAAGCGTCCTGATCTGGTGGCTGATCGCCGACTGCGTGATACAGAGTTCGCTTGCCGCCCGCTTGAAACTCAGATGACGGGCGGACGCTTCGAAGGCACGCACTGCGGCAAAAGGCGGAAGTTGCCTGCGCATGGCAGATGATTTTCCTTCATCCCCCCTTGAATAACTATCGTTTGTCTATCGTTCAATTGCAAGTCACCCTCGGCGTGCAATGCCGGTGCCGCTTATCGGAATGCGGGCATCGCCAGCGCATGAGTTCCGCCAATAGTGCGGAGAGTTCCTGTCCTGGGAGGGTATCATGAAGAAGTATATGGGTATGGCCGCCGCCGCTTTGGCCATCATGGCGGTGCAACAGGCCTTGGCCGATGACGCCGAGATCATCAAGAACGCCGAGTCGGCGGGGCCGATGGCCGTAGGCGCGGGCGCATCCGTCTATGCCTTCAATGCCGATGGAACCATGCGTACGCTGCGCGAAGGCAAGAACGGATTCTGGTGCCTGCCCGATGATCCCAACACGCCGGGGAATGACCCGATGTGCGGCGATGCCAATTCCCTGGAATGGGCCATGGCCTGGATGAGCAAGAAAGATCCGCCCAAGGGCAAGGTCGGGCTGATCTACATGTTGTCTGGCGGATCGGATGCCAGCAACACTGATCCGTTCGCTACCGCTCCGACCGAAACCAATAACTGGGTGACGACCGGCCGCCACGTCATGATCATGAATGCCACGGACCTGATGGCGGGCTACCCGACAAGCGCCCAGCCTGACACGAAGCAACCTTACGTGATGTGGGCCAACACGCCCTATGCCCATCTCATGGTGCCGGTGGAGTGAGCACGATACGGAAGGCAGTGATTGCTAACCTCACCCGCCGCTGCGCGGCACCCTCTCCAAAGGAGAGGGGTAAACCACCCTTCTCCTCTGGAGAAGGTGGCCCGAAGGGCCGGACGAGGTTTAGCCCGCCATAAACTTCGGGAACCAGCTTTCGTGAGTGTCGCGGAGGACCGAGAGCGGAAGGCTGACGGTGCCGAAGCGCACAGCGCCAGAGCCCGACACCGTGCCGATGCGGATGACATCGATGCCTTTCACATGGGCTTGCGTGATGATCTTTGCCGCTTCCTTTGTGGAGCAGGTGAGCACGTAGCGGGCCTGATCTTCGCCGAAGAGCTGCACATGATCGAGTGCATCCACCTGCGCGCCGAGATTTCCGGCCAGAGCCATTTCGATCACTGCTGAGGCCAGACCGCCGTCGGAAATGTCGTGGACAGCGGTGACAGCGGCATCATTGATCAGTCCACGGATGAAATTACCGTGAGCACGTTCCTTGACGAGATCGACGGGCGGGGGTGGACCCTCTTCACGGCCCCAGACTTCGCGCAGATAGATAGACTGTCCAAGATGGGTGCCGTGGCCCCCGAGCAGCAGGATGGCTTCGCCAGCCTCCTTGAACTTGAGCGTCGCCATCTTCGACAAATCATGCAACAGCCCGACGCCACCGATGGTAGGTGTCGGCAGGATGGCCTGGCCGTTGGTCTCGTTGTAGAGCGAGACATTGCCTGAGACGATGGGGAAATCCAGTGCGCGGCAGGCTTCGCCCACGCCTTTGAGTGCAAGCACGAACTGGCCCATGACCTCGGGCCGCTCGGGATTGCCGAAATTGAGATTATCGGTGATGGCGATGGGCTCGGCACCGACGCAGGTGAGGTTACGCCAGCATTCGGCGACCGCCTGCTTGCCGCCTTCGAAGGGATCGGCCTCCACATAGCGCGGCGTGACATCTGAAGAAACCGCTATAGCCTTCTTGCCGCGGATGCGGACCACGCCCGCATCGCCGCCCGGAATTTGCGCCGAGTTGGATTGCACGCGCGTGTCATACTGCTCCCACACCCAGCGCCTGGAACACATGTCGGGCGAACCGACGATCTTCAAAATGGCCGCCGCCAGATCATTGGGCACCGGCACATCGCCGAGAGCGGCGGGCTTCTTCGGCTCAATCCAAGGCCGATCATATTCCGGTGCTTCATCGCCCATCTGCTTGATGGGAAGATCGGCCTTCACCTCGCCCTGGTGTTTGATGACGAAACGTAGCGTGTCTGTGGTCTGGCCGATGATGGCGAAGTCGAGCCCCCATTTCTTGAAAATGGCCTCTGCTTCCATCTCCTTCTCGGGGCGCAACACCATCAGCATGCGCTCCTGGCTTTCGGAGAGCATCATCTCATAGGCCGTCATGCCTTCTTCGCGGCAGGGCACCTTGTCGAGGTTAAGCTCGATGCCTAGGTCGCCCTTCGCTCCCATCTCCACGGCAGAGCAGGTGAGGCCCGCCGCGCCCATGTCTTGGATGGCGATGACGGCGCCCGACGCCATGAGTTCGAGGCAGGCTTCGAGCAGGCATTTTTCGGTGAAGGGATCGCCCACCTGTACGGTCGGGCGCTTTTCATCTGCCTTGTCGTCGAATTCGGCGGAGGCCATGGTGGCGCCATGAATGCCGTCGCGGCCGGTCTTGGCGCCGAGATAGACCACAGGAAGGCCCACGCCCTTGGCCTTGGAGTAAAAAATACCATCGGTGCGGGCGAGGCCCACGGCCATGGCGTTGACGAGATTGTTGCCGTTGTAGCGGGCATGGAAATTGACTTCGCCACCGAGCGTCGGCACACCGAAGGAATTGCCATAGCCACCAACGCCCGCCACTACGCCAGAAACGAGATGACGCGTTTTCGGATGAGACGGATCGCCGAAGCGTAGCGCATTCAAGGCCGCAATGGGCCGCGCCCCCATGGTGAAGACGTCGCGCAAAATGCCGCCCACGCCCGTTGCTGCGCCTTGGTATGGCTCGATGAAGGAAGGATGGTTGTGGCTTTCCATCTTGAAGATGATGGCGTCACCGTCTTCAATGTCGATGACGCCGGCATTCTCGCCCGGCCCGCAGATGACGCGCGGGCCCTTGGTGGGCAGCTGCTTCAGCCATTTCTTGGAGGATTTGTAGGAGCAGTGCTCGTTCCACATGGCCGAGCAGATGCCGAGCTCAGTGAAGGTGGGGGTTCGGTCCAGAAGCTCGGTGAAGTGCTTGTATTCCTCGGGCTTGAGGCCATGGGCGGCGACAAGCTCTGCGGTGATTTCAGGTTCCTGGTTGTGAGTCTTGGACTGCATGGGCCAGCCCATAAATGCTGACACCGGCAATCACAAATGCATTTTTGACGCTGTGAGAAACCGTTCACGAGGGCGTATTGGCGACTTTTCCCTCCCCACAAGCGGGAGGGAGAAGGGTCGGAGGCCTTCGGTTTCAGAATATTCTAAGCCGCCTTTTCGGCCTTCGGCAAATCCTGCGGCTCGACGTTGGCCTGAAGATGAAGGGCAAGCATACGCTGCATGCGGGTGTTAAGCTTGGCGGTGGCCTGCTCATCCGCCGTGGCTTCCTTCTTGCGCTTGCGGCCGAAGATTTTCAGAAGTGCAATGCCCATATGTCGCTCCCGTTGCATGCAGGACGCTAGGGGATTGCGCTTGGCAATTGGTTCAACTTTGAAATGAATCGAACGTAAAGAAATGCCAGAGTTGCTAACTTCTTGCGCTATTCTCGCAAAATAGGGGCGGCCGGAATGAAGATCATCCCGGCCGCGAGGCCCGCCCAAGGTTGGAGTCTGCAAGCTGGGGTGGGCGGGTGCTATCGAGAACTACTGGTGCAGCGGCGTTGAAATCGCGACGTGGCGCAGGCGGCGGCGCACTTCCCGGGCAAGGAAATCGTCAACCCGGTCCTGCAGCGCCAAGCGGGCGAGCTCCAGCGCCGGATCCGGTTCCACGACTTCCGGCTTTTCCTTGAACAAAAATGCAAACATCACGTCACTCCCAAGTATCTTTGCCGACCCACACGCCGCTTCAGCGTGTAGGTATATTGAATGCCAAAGAACGGCGTTAATCCAGTGTTAACGAGCCTCGCGGTTCACGAATTGCTAACCTTGAGCACTGCCTTTTCGGCAAAATTGTTGCGAGTTTGAGGAGAGTTGAATTCTCATCTCGCTCCATCGGCGTCCCGGACTTGATCCGGGATCAGCCCGCCGATCCAGACTTTCCGCTTTCAAGCCGTTTGAAAGTCTGGGTGGCCGGTTCAAGACCGGCCATGGAGATAATAAGAAGTCTGGTTCTTACGCCGCGAGCAGGCTTTCAAAGAGCGGGCGGCAAGCGGTCGAGCCATGCAGCGGCTCAACCATGTTTTCCGGATGCGGCATCATGCCGATGACATTGCCTGCCTCATTCATAATCCCGGCGATGTCGTTCATGGCTGCATTTGGGTTGCTGCCCTCGGCATAGCGGAAGACGATGCGGTTCTCGCCTTCGAGGCGCTGAAGCGTCTCCGCGTCACAGATGTAGTTGCCTTCGCCATGGGCCACGGGGCAGGGGACCACGTCGCCCTTCTTCAGGCGGTTGGTGAACCAGGTGCGGTTGTTCTCGATGCGCAGCTTCACATCGCGGCAGACGAATTTCAGTGCGCCGTTGCGCAGCAGTGCGCCGGGAAGGAGGCCCGTCTCGGTGAGGATCTGGAAGCCGTTGCACACGCCCAGAACCTTGAGTCCCTTCATGGCCTTGGCGTGCACATCGGACATGATGGGTGAACGGGCGGCAATCGCTCCGCAGCGCAGATAGTCACCATAGGAAAATCCGCCGGGCACCACAACGAGATCGACCTTCGGCAATTCCGTGTCCGCGTGCCAGACGGCGATGGGTTTGACCCCTGTGACATTTTCAAGCGCCAGCATCATGTCGCGGTCGCGATTGATGCCGGGGAAGACGATGACGGCTGATTTCATGATTGATTTACTTTTCCGAGCATTTGCAACGAGGGCGCAACTTTTGGTTCCTATATGAAGTGAATAGAGTGGACGAAGGCGATTTTCAACCGGCTTGCACGATATGTACAACAACTGGCGAAATTTGAGACACGATCCACGCTACAGATGGCAAAGCCATTCTGCTGCCGGCCTGTGGCTCAGATGCGGCGGAGTATTGGCCCTCCTTCTGCTTGTTGGTCTCTTTGGCACATGGCGCGACCTGACCTGGCGCCGCACGGAGGCCGCGGTTGTTCGCGCAAACGACATTTGCCTCTTTGGCAAACTTGGAAATAGCAGGTGGGTATCGCAATTTCGAATGCGGCCAGCAGTTACTTTGGATCGGCTCCCTTGCGCGGACACTGCTGGCTACAGGCGTCTCATGGACAAGGGAAACAAAGTTACGGGTGCTTTCTGGGATACGGAAATCACTTATACCGACGCAGGCGGCAAATCTTTCACATCGAACATCAGGGTTGATACATATCAGGTCGGTTGGGAACGGGTACCCGCTCCCGAAGTCGCCAAGCGGCGTCTGGAGATGGGCTTGGAGTACGCGGATCTTGCTCCCGGCGACAAACTGCTCATAGCCCATTCACCTTCTTCCCCTGAGCTGGTGAAGCTCGCGCAAAGCCTGAACATTCACCTCGTAAGCTGGTTCCTGGCTTTCCTGGTTGCTGCCGCTTTTGCAATTCTTGTTCTAAGGAGCAAAGTGGTGCGCCCAACCAAGCGGGACGATGCGGGGTAACAGCCGCTAGCGGCGCTTAGGTGAACTCGATCGCGTAGTTCTCGATCACCGTATTGGCGATGAGTTTTTCGCACATGGCTTTCACTTGAGCTTCGGCCTTGGTGCGGTCGGTCTCGGCCAGTTCAATCTCGAAATATTTGCCCTGGCGCACGCCATTGACGCCGCTGAAGCCGAGCGAGCCCAAGGCTCCCTCAATGGCTTTTCCCTGCGGGTCGAGAACGCCGTTCTTCAGCGTCACCTTCACTTTGGCTTTCATTTGTGGACTCACGGGTTGCGGATGGCCGCCCGTCTAGAGCGGCGATCCCCCTCGCGCAAGCCTGCTATTTGCGATGTGCGGAAGCCTCGCCCGGGACCAGCGCTTTGCCCTTCTTGGCGAAGCTGTCGCGGCCGCTTTTCGGGTGTTCGTGGGGCGTGGGGAGGTCAAAGTCCTCGCTCACGTTCTCCGGCTGCAGATGATCGTGCACCCATTTTCGTTCTCGTTGATGCGCCAGGCGCTTGTCCTCCTTTTCCGATTCATGGGCGGTGTTGGACAGGAAGGGTGTCTGGCGGACGGAACGCGTCATGGGGCTCCTCCTCTTAGTGCGTCAACTCTAACATGAATGACATGGGGAGCAAATGTGGTGGGTGCAAGCCTCCTCGCC
>JAIBJH010000282.1 GCA_020029455.1 Hyphomicrobiales bacterium | reverse complement strand
CCCGTTACAGCCGTGTGGGGAGTGCTCCCTGTAACGCTCAGGACATAACGTGCCCGGGCATCGAAATTGCTACGCCAGACACTGCCGAGTATCGATGTGGAAGGCGCACCAAAGAATGTATTTTCACTCGAATAATGGCGCGTGAAACTCAGCGCCTGCGGCCCTTCTGTCGTCCAGTCGGTGTATGCGCCTACTTTTCGACCCGTCACTATTTCGATGGGATTTGCCGTTGTTGCCCCGATTCCCATGAACATTGCGCTTCGACCTCCGCAGTTGCCCCTGCAAGGTGCAGTTGGGACACACTTTCCATCCACGAGTGTTTCGTTGGTGTCGCAGTCCAAAATACTGAGGGAGGCGCAGGGAAAGTTGGCGAAAGTTGGTGTGTGGCACGAAGCGGAGTTGCCGTAGCTTCTACACCTTACGGTATTGTCACTCACAACTTCGCAGGTGGGGGGATTTGCATCAGGCCAGAGGCAGCTGAAGGCATCCAGCGCTGTGCTGAAGCCGTTTGCTGCATTGTTCCCCGAACGTGTAAAAGTAGGCCCATTCGTCCCGCAGTGGGCGGTCCACTGTCCGGCTTCCGCCGTTGAAACCCAGTTTGCAACTTATAAGTGTTATTCCATCGTAGATTTCAACACCTTTTTGTGTCCGTTAGGTCAGCAGTGACTCCTGATGGCAACGAGACGGTCCATTTTTTCCTGTATTGATGGTGCATGGGTCCGCGCTAAGAACTGTCGCGTGATATCTCGCCTGACATCCATCATCTTCGATTGCGATGGCGTGCTGGTTGATAGTGAAATGCTGTCGGCCTCCGTGCTCATGGGCATGATGGCGGAGATTGGCCTTCCCATCACGGCGGAAATTTTCCGCAGCGATTTTCTCGGGCGCAGCTTTGCAAACGCTGCCTCGCGCGCTGCGCTGCGGTTTGGAATGCCGCTGCCCAATGATTTTCAACTCAAATACCGTGAGCGGCTTCTCGGCCGCATGGAACATGAACTGCGCCCCATGGAAGGCGTCGTTGAGATGCTCGAAAGCGTTGCTGCACCCTATTGGCTTGCGACCTCAAGCTCTCCGCAGCGCCTGGGACTGTCGCTGCGGGTCTCGGGCCTGGCTCCCTACTTCGCCGATAGGTGCAGCACCGCATCGGAAGTGCAGCACGGAAAGCCGGCGCCGGATCTGCTTTTGCATGCAGCGAACCGGGCAGGATTTGAACCGGCGTCCTGTCTCGTGGTCGAAGACAGTGAAATGGGCATTCTCGCGGCGCAGGCGGCAGGGATGGAGGTCTGGCACTTCGTGGGCGGCGCCCATGTGAAGGCAGGTTACCAACTGCCAACTGGTGTGAAGCCAGATAGGACGATTAACGACATGGCCGAACTTGCAGAAATGCTCGCCGCAGTGGGCCTTGGCCGGAATGGCGAACTGCGGCTAGGCTGAATATCAAAGGAAGATCCGTGGCCCGCAAACCAGAAACAGATTCCGACCGCCTTGATGATGCCGCCCGGGCCGGCTGGCTTTATTATATTGCCGGCAACACCCAGGATGAGATCGCACGCAAGCTCGGTGTCTCGCGCCAATCAGCGCAGCGTCTCGTTTCACTGGCCATCACTGAGCGCCTCATCAAGGTGAGGCTCGATCATCCAATAGGTAACTGCCTGGAACTTTCTGACCGCCTGAAAGACCGTTTTGCACTGAGTCATGTCGAAGTGGTGCCGGCCGACCCGGAATCGAGCTCCGATACTCTGGGCATTGCCCAAGCCGGTGCTACGGCATTGGAGCGCTATTTTGAATCGCAACATCCCGTGGTGGCTGCCATGGGTACGGGCCGCACGCTGCGCGCCATGGCAGAACAGGTGCGGCCCATGGATTGTCCGCAGCACAAGGTCGTCTCGCTGGTCGGCAACATTGCGCCTGATGGTTCGGCCACGGTCTTTGACGTGGCGAGCCGCATAGGCGACCGCGTGCGTGCGCCCCACTATCCGATGCCACTGCCGGTGATTGCGACGACGGTGCATGAAAAAAGCCTGCTGCTGGCGCAGAAATCTCTTCGCAATGTGCTGGACCTCGCGAGCCAGGCCGATGTGACCTTTGTCGGTGTCGGCACGATTGATGATGACGCAGCCTTGCTGCGCGACGGCTTTGTGAGACCGGACGAGATAAGGGCGCTCGTGAGGGCCGGCGCTGCTGGTGAAATCACCGGCTGGGTCTTCGATCAGAACGGCCAGTTGATCGACGGCCTCACCAATGACCGCGTGTTGAGCGTGCCATTGCAAAGGCCTGCGGAAAGCCTGGTCATCGGCGTGGTTATGGCGCCCCAGCGCCTGCGGGCGGTGCGCGGGGCACTGCGCGGAAAGCTGATTTCCGGCCTTATTACCAACGAAAAAATGGCCGGGCATTTGCTCGAAATCTGAGCATTAAAGTCAAGAACACTGACCTTTGGTGCGGCGCAATGATTAATTTGTGCGCTGCAATGGGGGATTCTTGTTGACTCGCACGCCACAAATAGTGAGAAGTTGCTCTTGAAATGGGCAAACGCTCATTTCCTATTGGGAGGTAGTCTAATGAAATTCAAGCTGAAGGGCGTGCTTGGCGCGCTCGCACTGGCTGCCCTGTCCACGACAGCGCTCGCCGAAACCAAACTGACCATCGCCACCGTCAACAACGGTGACATGATCCGCATGCAGGGTCTGACGGCTGACTTCACGGCAAAGAACCCTGACATCACCCTGGAGTGGGTAACACTGGAAGAAAACGTGCTGCGCGAGAAAGTGACAACTGACATCGCCACCAAGGGCGGGCAGTTCGACGTTCTCACCATCGGCACCTATGAAGTTCCGATCTGGGGTAAGAAGGGCTGGCTCCTGCCCTTGACGATGGTGGACGATCCGGCCGATTTGCTGCCTGCCATTGCAGGCGGACTCACGGTCGATGGCAAACTCTTGGCCGCGCCCTTCTACGGCGAGAGCTCCATGGTGATGTATCGCACGGATCTTGTCGAAGCCGCTGGTGAGAAGATGCCGGATGCCCCCACCTGGGACGACATCAAGCGCATTGCCGGAAAGATCACCAACAAGGACAAGGAAATCTATGGCGTGTGCCTGCGCGGCAAGGCCGGTTGGGGCGAGAACATGGCCTTCATCACGGCCACCTCGAATTCCTTCGGCGCCCGCTGGTTTGATGAGAGCTGGCAGCCCCAGTTCAATTCACCCGAATGGAAGGAAGCCCTTACCTTCTATCTCGACCTCCTGAAGGCCGATGGTCCTCCGGGAGCCTCCAACAACGGCTTCAACGAAAACCTGGCGCTCTTCAATGCCGGCAAGTGCGGCATGTGGATTGATGCTACCGTGGCTGCCTCGTTCGTGACCGGCAAGGACTCGACGGTGGCTGACAAAGTTGGTTTCGCACTCGCCGCCGACAAGGGCCTTGGCAAGCGCGGCAATTGGCTGTGGGCCTGGTCTCTCGCCATTCCCGCAGGCACCCAGAAGGAAGAAGCCGCCCAGAAGTTTATCGGCTGGGCCACTTCCAAGGCCTACACCGAACTGGTTGCTTCCAAGGAAGGCTGGGCCAATGTTCCTCCGGGCACGCGCACCTCGCTCTACAACAATCCTGAGTACCAGAAGGTGCCTTTCGCCAAGATGACCTTGGACTCCATCAATTCCGCCGATCCGACAAAGCCGACTGTTCAGCCGGTTCCGTACGTCGGTGTGCAGTTCGTCGCCATTCCGGAATTTGCCGGACTGGCAACGACGGTGGGCCAGATCTTCTCGGCAGCTCTTGCTGGCGAAAAGACCGCGGATGAAGCTCTTGCCGAAGCGCAGGATGTCGCCACCCGCGAAATGACGAAGGCCGGTTACATCAAGTAATCGCATCCT
>JAIBJH010000281.1 GCA_020029455.1 Hyphomicrobiales bacterium | reverse complement strand
TGCAAATGAGACTGGTCAAGGCGGCGTGATTCATGGTCAAAAGCCTAACTGAAAACAATAGTCAGATAAATATGAAGCATGGCGAAAAAGTGCCCAGAATACTTATAACCCGTAAACTTACCGACGCGGCTGAGCGCGCCTTCTCTAACACATTCACATGCCAGTTGAACCCGGAAGACAAGGCACTAGGGGCAGATGGCATTATAGCGGCAGCGGAAGGCAGGGACGGCCTTGCCATCACCTCCATGGACAAGTTTGATGCGGCCCTGATCAACCGGCTTCCCACAAGCGTGAAGATATTGGCGACCGTTTCAGCCGGGCATGAACATGTGGACCTTGGGGCCGCCAAAGCGCGGGGCATTGCGGTTACCAACACTCCCGGCGTTCTGACCGATGCAACCGCCGATATCGCCCTCCTCCTGATGCTTGGTGCGGCGCGTGGTGCCCATTGGGGCGAACGGATGGTTCGCGAGAACCGCTGGCCGCCTGCCTCCATGGTGAAGCCGCTGGCTCATGATTTTTCGCGCCAGCGCCTCGGCATCCTTGGCATGGGGCGGATTGGCGCCGCGGTGGCGCGCCGGGCAAAGGGATTTGACATTGTGATCCACTACCACAACAGGAAACCATCGCTTGAGGCAGATGCAATGGGCGCTACCTATCATGCGACGCTGGAAGCGATGTTGCCTCATTGCGATTTTCTCTCGGTCAACTGTCCCATGACGCCCGATACAAGGGGCATCATCAACGCCCGCACGCTGGCTCTGTTGCCGAAGGGTGCAATTGTCGTTAACACCGCGCGTGGCGGTGTCGTCAACGATGAGGATTTGATTGCTGCCCTCAGAAGCGGTCATCTGGCCGCGGCCGGACTTGACGTCTACAACAACGAGCCGAACATCGATCCGCGCTATCGCGAGTTGGAGAATGTGTTTCTTCTACCGCATCTGGGCAGCGCTACCTTGCGAACGCGAACCGACATGGGCCTCAGGGCACTTGCCAATCTGAAGGCCTTTTTTGCTGGCGAAACGCCACCAGACAAGTTGAACTAGGATGGTGAGATGAGTGAAGCTGAAAAGAGACTTGAAGAGCTTGGCATTGCATTGCCCGAAGTTCCGAAGCCCGTTGCCAATTATGTTCCCTGGGTAAAGAGCGGCAACCAGCTTTATGTTTCCGGGCAATTACCGTTCAAGGATGGCAAGCTTCTTCACATGGGCCTGACGGGTGAAGGCGTCAGCGCCGACGAAGCCAAATCCTGCGCGCGGCAATGCGCCATCAACATCATTGCTGTGGTGCATGGTGCTGTTGGTCTTTCAAACGTGCGGCGCGTTGTGAAGCTGGTGGGCTTTGTTGCCTGCCCCGCCAGTTTCACGGGCCAGCCCGGCGTCATAAACGGCGCATCGGATCTGATGGCTGAAGTTTTCGGCGAAGCGGGGCGTCATGCGCGCTCCGCAGTAGGAGTAGGCTCCCTTCCGCTCAATGCGCCAGTTGAGATCGAGGCCATTTTCGAGGTTGCCTGAGGGATGCGCTTTTCACCGCAGATGCGGCGCCTCGATTGGCTGGTGGCACAGCCTATTGCTCACCGGGGGCTGCATGACAAATCGCGCGGCATTGTCGAAAACACGGCCAGCGCATTTGCCGCTGCGATGGCGGGAAACTATGCGGTCGAATGCGATCTTCAGATCACGGCGGATGGTGAGGCCGTTGTCTTCCACGACAACACTCTTGACCGGCTAACAGATGAAAGCGGGCTTTTGAATATCCGAACAGCGAAGGAACTTGTTCGGATTGTCATTCGTTCAAGCAGTGACCGTATGCAGACTTTGGGTGAGTTGCTGGACCAGGTCGGCGGCAGGGTGCCACTTGTCATTGAACTGAAGTCGCACTGGAACGGCGACGTCGCCCTGGCATCCCGCGCCCTAAAGGTTCTTGAACCTTACGCAGGACCTTATGCCTTGATGTCCTTTGATCCCGACATGGTCGCCGCAGTTGCGGAGTTCAGCCGTCACACCGTGCGGGGCATCACTGCCGACAGGGCCGTTCATCCCTACTACAACTTTCTCCCGGTTGAGCGGCGCGTCGGGCTTCGGAATTTCACGCATCTGACGCGCACGCGACCGCATTTCTTGTCCTACAATTTCCATGATCTGCCATTTGCACCTGTGCAACAATTCCGTGCGGCGGGTTTTCCGGTCATCACCTGGACGATCCGCAGCAGAGAAGAAGAGTCGCAGGCATTGCGCTATTGCGATCAAGTGACGTTTGAGAGTTACATCGCCTGATGGCGATCAGTTTCCGCACCATTGCGAGTCTGGCGCAGATTCAGCCGGAGATTTGGGACAAACTTGCCAATCAGCCCGGCACTGCCTTCAATCCGCTGGTAGCCCACGCCTTCTTCCTCTCACTGGAAGAGTCGGGGTGCGCTGCATCGCGCACGGGCTGGACCGCCAGCCACCTGCTGATGGAAGAGAACGGCGCGATCACTGGCATTGTGCCCTGCTATCTCAAGAGCCACTCGCAAGGGGAATATGTCTTCGACCACGGCTTCGCTGAGGCGTTTCACCGCGCCGGCGGGAACTATTATCCGAAGCTGCAGGTGTCAATTCCCTTCACACCCGTGCCCGGACCGCGCCTGCTGGCTGCAACGTCAGAACGGCGGGCCATGCTCCTCAGGGGACTTGAGGCACGGACCGTTGAGCACAGGGCCTCTTCCTGCCACATCACCTTTCTCCCAGAACACGATTGGCAATCGGCTCCGGCCAGCTGGCTTAAGCGTCAGGACATTCAGTTCCATTGGCAGAACAAGGGGTTTGGCTCGTTTGCTGATTTTCTGGCTTCACTGTCATCGGCTAAGCGCAAGAATATCCGCAAGGAGCGCGAGGCGGTAGCGGCGCGCGGGATTACTTTTGAACTGCTGACGGGTGATGAACTCAAGCCCCGGCACTGGGATTCCTTTTTCAAATTCTACTTGGACACAGGCGGGCGCAAATGGGGCCGGCCGTACTTGAATCGCGAGCTCTTTGCGATGATCCATGAACGCCTGCGTGAGCATGTGCTTCTGGTGCTGGCGCAGCGGGATGGGCGAACCATTGCGGGCGCGTTGAACTTCATTGGCGGTAACAGACTCTATGGCCGCAATTGGGGTTGCCTGGAGGATCATCCGTTCCTGCATTTCGAGACCTGCTATTACCAAGCTATCGATTTCGCTATCGCCCGTGACCTCAAGGTGGTGGAGGCAGGTGCCCAAGGCGAGCACAAGCTGGCGCGAGGCTATTTGCCCGTGAAAACTT
>JAIBJH010000280.1 GCA_020029455.1 Hyphomicrobiales bacterium | reverse complement strand
GAGTAAATGGTTCCATGAAAATGATCACCACTGCGTGAAACAACTGACCCTGTTCTGTATTGTCCTTCGGTACTGATGGATTTGAAAATGAAAAAGGGCGGGAAACGTTCCCGCCCAATAGCCAGCCTCACCCCCTGTAGATCATCGAACAGGCTCCGGATTCATTTCGAGGTGCAGGTTGTTGCCACTGTATGGCAACGACTCCGCCACCTTCTCGTCTAGCTCAACGCCAAGGCCCGGCTCCGTCGGCGGAATGACATAGCCCGCCTCCCAGCGGATGGGCTTCTTCAGCAATTTGGAATGGATGCCGCCCCAGGTCTCGATGCTTTCGAGAATGAGGAAATTGGGAAGCGATGCCGAGAAATGGACGTTGGCCGCACCTTCAATCGGCCCCGCATAAAGATGCGGCGCGATCTGTGCATGATATGCCTCGGCCATGGCGGCAACCTTCTTCGCTTCCATGAGGCCACCGATGCGGCCCAGCGCCATCTGCAGGATGGAGGCCGCACGGCATTCCAGCACACGGGCAAACTCAAACTTGGTGGTGAGACGCTCGCCTGTCGCAATCGGAATGGACGTGCCCCGTGCCACCAGCGCCATGTCCTCCGGCTTCTCCGGCGGCGTCGGCTCCTCGAACCACAAGGGATCATAGGGCTCGATGGCCTTGGCAAAGCGGATGGCGCCCGATGGTGTGAACTGCCCATGGGTGCCGAAAAGAAGATCGGCCTTGGTGCCCACCGCCTCGCGTATCAGCTTGCAGAACTTGGCGCAGAGCGCGATCGATTCCAGCGACGGCTGGCGCGGATCGAAAGCGGAATATGGTGCCGCCGGATCAAACTTGATCCCGGTGAACCCCATCGCCGCATAGTCCGCCGCGCGCTGCGCTGATGCTTCCGCATTCCAGAAGATCGACGAGTCCTGCCCCTTCTTTGGATCGGGATAGATGTAGGTATAGCTGCGCAATTTCTCATGCACACGCCCGCCCATGAGATTGTAAACAGGCTGGCCCAGGGCCTTGCCCTTGATGTCCCATAGCGCAATCTCAAGTCCTGACAGCACGCCCATCATGGAAAGATCGGGGCGCTGCGTGTAGCCGGAGGAATAAGCCCGCCGCCAGATCTTCTCGATGTCGAAAGCGCTTTGCCCCAGCACATAGCGCTGGAACACGTCTTCGATCATTTGGACCATGGGTTTCGGCCCGAAACTTGCGCCATAGCATTCGCCATAACCGACGATGCCATTGGACGTGGTGAGCTTCACAAAAGTGAAATAGCGCCCGCCCCACTCGCCTTCCGGAACGCCAACGATGAATGTTTTGAGGTCAGTAATTTTCATGTGTTCTCCCACTGGCGATACTTTGGCAAATTCGCTCATACTGCGAAAGACGTGCGAGGAGTTCCACTGTTGAATTTTGATTACATCATTGTGGGTGCTGGCTCCGCAGGATGCGTGTTGGCCAACAAACTGACGGAAAATGGCCGCTACACCGTGCTGCTATTGGAGGCGGGCGGCACGGACCTGCGCTTCTTTGTCCAGATGCCGCTGGGCTATGGCAAGACCTTCTATGATCCCAAGGTCAACTGGATGTATGCGGCCGAACCCGATCCTGGCCTCAACGGCCAGCGCGACCACTGGCCCCGCGGCAAGCTCTTGGGCGGCTCAAGCTCCATCAACGCCATGGTCTATATCCGTGGCCACCGCGAGGACTATGAAAGCTGGGAGGCCGCAGGTAACCCCGGCTGGGGTTGGCAGGATGTGCTTTCCGCCTACAAGGCTATCGAAGATACCGAAGGCGGAGCCAATGACTGGCGGGGCGCTGGCGGACCGCTCCAAGTGTCTGACCCCACGCCTTATGTACATCCCCTCACAAAATCCTACATCGCCGCCTGCGAAAAACTGGGCCTTCCCTACAACCGCGATTTCAATGGCCCCGAACAGGAAGGGACCGGTGTCTATCAACTGACCACAAAGAACGGCCGCCGCCTCAGTGCCGCGCGCGCCTTCCTGCGCCCCGCCATGGGTCGGAAGAATCTCAAGGTCACCATCAATGCGCTAGTGACGAAGATCAATTTGGAGGGCAAGCGCGCCACCGGCGTCGCCTACGAGATCAATGGCGTGATGCATGAAGTTAAAGCGTTACGTGAAGTGATCCTCGCTGGAGGTGCCGTCAACTCGCCGCAGCTTCTGCAGCTCTCTGGCATTGGCCCTGCTCCCATCCTGAAGGCGCAGGGCATTCCCGTGCTGTGCGAACTTGCCCATGTCGGTGAAAATCTCGAGGACCATCTGGGCCTCAATTACACCTACCGGATGAAGGTGCCGACGCTGAATGACGAACTGCGTCCCTGGTGGGGAAAGCTGAAAGCGGGTTTGCAGTATCTGTTGCTGCGCTCAGGCCCCCTGAGCCTCTCCATCAACCATGGCGGCGGCTTCTTCAGAACGGACCCCAACTACAGCCGCCCCAATATGCAGCTTTACATGCAGGCCTTCTCGACGCTTCTGCCGAAAGCTGGCGAGCGCCCCATCCTCTCACCTGACCCCTTTTCAGGCTTGTCACTGGGCCTTTCCAACTGCCGCCCCACAGCGAGAGGCTCAATCCACATCCAGTCACCTGATCCGAAAAAACAGCCGCGCATCTGGGCCAATGCCTATGGCACCGAGGAAGATGTGCGCGAGATGCTGGCGGCCGTGAAATTTCTCCGCAAACTTGCCTCCACGGAACCGCTCGCCTCTCTTATCGCCGAAGAGCTGCGCCCCGGCCCCGCCGTGCAATCAGATGAAGACCTGATTCATGACTTCAAGCAGCGCAGCGGCACTGTCTATCACCCCTCCTGCACCTGTAGGATGGGACCTGACCCCAAATCGTCAGCGGTTGATTCAAGACTGAAAGTGCATGGCATGGAGGGCTTGCGCGTCTGCGATGCCTCGGTCTTCCCCAACCTCATCGCCGGCAACACCAACGCCCCCGCCATGATGATGGGCTGGAAAGGCGCGGAGATTATTCTGGGCGGGCTATTGAGAACTGGAAGTGACGAGGCATTTCCGCTCGACGCCTGAGCGCGAGATATAGGTGCCCTTCTTTCGGTTGAAAGAGGCGTATTTCTTCTCACAATAGTCCAGCCACGCCACGGAGCCTTCCTCAAGTTTGCGCTTCTTGCCGGAAGGCTTGGGTGGAACAGCGGCCGCCACCTCCACTTCCTCAGGCGAGGCTTCCACCGCTTTCGCCTGCACTTCCAAGACAGGTTTCGGCTTTGGTCTGGCCTTGGCTACCTGCTCAGGCTTCTCCTTGCC
>JAIBJH010000279.1 GCA_020029455.1 Hyphomicrobiales bacterium | reverse complement strand
ACATCATTGACGACTGGCATGTGGCGGGCCTGCAGGGTACGGGATCCAATTCCGTGAAGTGCAAGGACCTTGCGGTGCTAGCCCACCGCTTCGTTTCGCTTTCGGCGCTTCTTGAAAACCAGACCACCCCCTATACGGACCCAGACGCGCCCGCGTTATTCAAAAGCCAGGCGGGGCCGGTGCTTGGTATCTGCATTGCCAGCGGGGCCATTGGTGTTGCCCGTTCGGCACTTGATGAGTTCATCAAGGTCGTGCCGGGTAAGAAAGTCGTTTACACCTATCACATCTCCCATGAGTGGCAACCCTTGCAGAAGATTCTGGGCGAGGCGGCTTGCAAGATCCACGCTGCAGAGCTGATGATCTACAAGATTGCTGACGATATCGATGACTATGCCCGGCGTGGTGAGAAGATGCCTATGGACGTGCGCGGTCGCATCCGCGCCGACATTGCCATGATCCCGCGGCTGTGCCGTGATGCCGTGCAGGAGCTGATGACCATTGGTGGTGCTGCGGGGCTCTCGCTCAAGAGTCCGATCCAAAGGGCGGCGCGCAATCTGCAGGCCACTTGCATGCACGGCTTCCTGCTTTATGACGCAGGCATGGAGATCTATGGTAAGGTGCTGCTTGGACAAGACCCTGGCACACCCCTGATCTGAGCATGGGAGATGCGAAGCATGATGCCGGTTGGAAGCGATGAATTTGTTGCCACCATGGGACGGCATGTTTCGTCAGTCTGTGTCATCACGACAACCGAAAGTGGCAAGCGTTTCGGCCTGACGGCGACGGCGGTTAGTTCAGTTTCAGCTAATCCGCCGCGGCTGCTCGTGTGTATCAATGTTTCAGGGCTGACCCATGCAAAAATTGTTGCCGCTGGTGTTTTGTGCGTGAATGTGGTCGGCGAAGAACAGGAGAAAGTGGCGCGGAGTTTTGCAGGCATGCTGGGCCGTGACTTCGACCGGTTTTCAGCCGGGACCTGGACCAAACTGAAGACAGGTGCACCTGTTCTCGCAGGGGCGGTGGCGGTTTTTGACTGCCGGGTCGTGGAACGTTTACAGCAGGCAACTCATAGCATCTTTGTGTGTGAAGTGGTTGCTACGGCGCAGGGACAACAGGAGCCGTTGCTCTATGGCGCGCGCCGCTTCAGGCAATTGCGGAAAACTGTAGTTTCACGCGGTCATGAAGAGGCGGAAATGGACTCCCTTCACTTCTGGTGAATTTCTAACTCAACAGAGGACGAATGGCTTGTTGAACATCTATGAGCTTTTGAAGATAGAGCTTTGCGAGCTCGCTGGCGCTGTGCTGTACCGCTGCAACACCGACATTGATAGCGGCGACAAGTCTGTTCCGTGAATCATAGAGCGGCACGGCTATTGAGCGGAGGCCGATTTCGATCTCCTGGTCATTGATGGCATAGCCATTGCGGCGCACAGCGGCGAGGGCCGTCAGAATGTCTCTCTGCTTGTAGAGAGTGAACTCCGTGCGGCGCACTGGCGGATGACGCCGCAAGATTTCGAGAATCTGGTCTTCGGGCTGACCTGCAAGAAGCACACGGCCCATGGAAGCGCAGTAAGCGGGCATGCGACTGCCGGGCATCAAGTTGATCGACATCAGGCGTTGCTGCGCGGCGCGCGCGACATAGACAATTTCCCAGTCATCGAGAATCGAGACCGAAGTACTTTGGCGGATTTCATTTGAGAGTTCGTCAAGCACGGGCTGGACGATCCGCGCCAATGGCATTGTTGCCAGACAGGCAGTGCCAAGCCGCAGGACACGCGGTGTCAGGCTGAAATATTTGCCATCATAGTGTGCGTAACCAAGGTCAGTAAGCGTGAGCAGGCAACGACGGGCTGCGGCGCGATCAAGACCTGTCGCAGCTGAAACTTCAGCAATGGACATCCGCTGCTTGTCATTCGAAAAAACCTCGATGACCGACAATCCTTTTGCCAAGCCGCCCAGGAAATCAGTTTGCTTGCGCCGCGCCATCTCATAGTTCATTATTTGAACAAATATCAACTATTGAACAATTAGCTTGACCCGGGAACGGTGGCAAGTGAACATTGAAGACGAGCCAGGCAGACCAAAAATGTGCCTTTGCGCTGCCTCGACGCGACGCGCGGGTAAATGTTGGTGTGGCTGTATTGCTGGATGGGACACATTGCCAGACGGATGGCAGACGAAACGTTATGAAGTTGCCACGGACGCGCTTGCCGCTCCGGCCAATGAAAACAACGAAGGGGAGGAAGGCCTATCATGTCAGGAATCTTAAAACTTAACCGGCGCAAGTTGCTCAAAGTGAGCGCCGGCATCGTGGCGGCACCGGCGGTGCTGCGCCGGTCATATGCAGCAGACGTGTTCAAGATCGGAAAGGTTGGTCCGGTGACCGGGCCAATTGCCGGTTTTGGTGAAGCGACGAGTTGGGTTGTCGACGGATTGAAGGACATCATCGCTGGCCTTCCGGTGCCTGTCGAGATCATTCAAAAGGACTCACAATCGAACCCCAATCGTGCCGCGGAAGTAGCCACCGAGCTGATCGAGAGGGATGGTGTGAAGTTGCTGCTCGCCAAGGGCACGCCAGACACCACCAACCCGGTGGCCGACCAGGCGGAGCTCAATGGCGTGCCCTGTATCACGGATGATGCTCCGTGGCAGCCTTACTTCTTCGGCCGCGGCGGTGACCCCGCCACAGGCTTTAAATGGACCTATCATGCCTTCTGGGGTCTTGAAGACGTGATTGCCAATTTCCTGTCGATCTGGGATGCTTCGGGTGCAGCCAAAGTAGTGGGCGGTTTGTTTCCCAATGACGCCGACGGCAATGCATGGGGCGATCCCAAGTTGGGTTTTCCAGAACCACTGTCTAAGGCGGGATATAAACTTTTTGATCCCGGCCGTTACCAGCCGCTCAACAATGACTTCTCTTCACAGATCACTGCCTTCAAAGAGGCAGGCGCGGAGATCGTTACGGGCGTTATGATTCCACCTGATTTCGCGACCTTCTGGAGTCAGGCCGCACAGCAGGGTTTCAAGCCGAAGGTTGTTACGGTTGGCAAGGCATTGCTGTTCCCGTCATCGGTCGATGCACTGGGAGATCGGGGCGACGGCCTCACCTCAGAAATCTGGTGGTCGCCTAATCATCCGTTCAAGTCCAGCCTCACTGGCCAGACTGCAAAGGATCTGTGTGATGCTTATACGGCAGGCACCGGCAAGCCTTGGACGCAGCCGCTCGGGTTTGCCCATGCGCTGTTCGAAATGGCTTTCGACGTAATCAAGCGCTGCAAGGATGTCAATGAT
>JAIBJH010000278.1 GCA_020029455.1 Hyphomicrobiales bacterium | reverse complement strand
TTCCTGATAGCCTGTCATGGCGGTGTTGAAGCACACCTCCGCCACCGCCTCGCCTTCCGCGCCGAAGCCTTGGCCCTCGATCACCGTGCCATCGGCGAGAACAAGAAGGCCCGTGATCTTCGGCGCGTCCCAATCACTGAAATGGACGCGCGAGCGTACTTTGGCCTTTTTGGCCTTTTTGGCGGATGCCATTTTTCGAGTCTCCGGGATTTGCGTTGCGATAGGGGAGGAGGGGGCAAGCGTCAAGTTTGCACCGAGTCGGAAAGGGGACTATGGAGGCGCCTTCCACGCTCATTGATGAGGTTTCCATGGGTCTCCGCGACCAGCTCAACGCCGATTTGAAGGACGCCATGAAGGCGGGCGACAAGAGAAAACTTGCTACCATCCGCCTGATGAATGCGGCGATCAAGGACAAGGACATCGGCGCGCGCACCGAAGGTCACGACAGCGCGAAGCTGCCGGATTCGGCGCTGCTCGATCTCTTCACCAAGATGGTCAAGCAGCGCCAGGATTCGATTGCGGCCTTCGAGCAGGGCGGCCGCGCTGAGCTTGCACAAGCCGAGCGCGAGGAGATGGAAATCATCCAGTCATATATGCCTAAGCAGTTTTCGGAGGATGAAACCAAGGACGCGATCAAGGGTATCATTGCTGCCGTTGGCGCTTCATCCATCAAGGACATGGGCAAAGTAATGGCCGAATTGAAGTCGAAATATTCCGGCCAGATCGACATGGGCAAGGCAGGCGGCATTGTGAAGAGCCTGCTTGGATAAGGCATTCATCCTGCGTTCATTCTGCGCTATGCATTCTATATGACCCGCTACCGGGGCGTCGCGGATTCATATGTGAAAGGATGCTGACATGTTGAAGAAAACGCTCATTGCAATTGCCGCGGCCGGCACGCTGGCTCTCGGACTGGGTGGAACAACCACACCAGCCGAAGCCCGCCACAAGCACGGCCACATCACGCTCTGTATTGGTGATTGCTTCTATGGTTATGGCTCCGGCTATGGCTACGGCCACCGTCATAGCCATCGCCATTGCCATTGGATCAAGATCAAGAAGCATGGTCACTGGATCAAGGTCCGTGATTGCCACAGGCACCGCCACGGCCGCGGTCACCACTACTGAGATTTGAACTGGTGTTGAGGGCCGGGTTTAAGACCCGGCCCTTCTCATGTGACGAAGCATTAACCATGTTGTGCTAGCATTGCCCCATGGTTTCTGTTGCGTATCTTGTGTTCACGTTTCTCGCCTGCGTGTTGGGCTTGAGCTTGGGCCTCATTGTCTATCGCGCCCGCCTGGGCAAGCAGGCCGCCAGTGGTTTTGCCGGTCCTGATCTTGGCATTGGAGATGAGGAGCAGAAGTGGAATGCCATTCAGAAATGGCAGACCCAGGAGAACCGCGCTTTTGCCACCTGCTTGTCGTCCTGCGCCGCACTTCCCATAGCCGCGGCCGCCGCCGCATGGACGAGCCGCAGCGAAGTGGTGGGCGCCATCTGCTCCGGCCTCACCACTGTCGCGATGAATTCTCCGCTCTGCTTCTGAAAGAGCCTCTCTAGACGATTTTTGTCGTCACCTTGACGTTTCTGCGCAGGGCATTTGAGTAGGCGCAAACCACATGTCCTTTCTTGGCGATGGCCGCTGCCTTCGCCTTCGGAATGCCGATCAGTTTTACGTCCAGCCTCACTTCAATGCCGAAACCCTTCTTGTCGCTGCGGGGCCCGAAACTGACATGGGCCGTGACCGAATTATCGGGATTCCAAGGCGCTCTCTTCTTGTCTAGGCTGTTGGCGTATTTCATGGAGCCCAGGTAGCAGGACCCGTATGCGGCGGCGAAAAGCTGATCGGGGTTCGTACCCTTTCCGTCACCGCCCAGTTCCTTGGGGCCTGCAATGATCACATCAAGCATTCCGTCGTCGGTCTTGGCGGTACCGCCGCCGCGCCCGCCCACGGATGTCGCATGAGCGGTGTACTTCTTCGTAATGGCCATTGGCTTCTCCTCAGTTTGGCGCAAAGGATTCCATGCCGCAGTTGAAGGTACAAGGGGCAAAGGCTAAGGGCGGCCCATGAACGACGTACATGCGCCAACCCTTGAAGAACTTCGCGAACGCATAAACGCTGTCGACGATGAATTGCTAGCTGTGCTCGGTAAGCGTCAGGCGCTTGTGGAGCAGGTTATTGCCGTGAAAGAGCGGGACAAGCTGCCCGCAAGAATTCCGGAACGCGTAACTGAAGTGGTGGACCGCGTCATGCAGGAGGCACTGAAGCGCGGCACATCGCCCGGCCTCGCCAGGGCAGTGTGGATCGCCATGATCGATTGGTTCATCGCCTTTGAGGAGAAGGCGTTGAGCAGGGGCAAATGACGCTCGCATGACTCCGGGTGGCGCGGGTGCTAGAGCATCGCCATGCGCTTCCCGCCCCAGTTCCTGGACCAGATCCGCGCCCGGGTGAACCTTTCATCCGTGGTGGGCCGGCATGTGCAATGGGACCGCCGCAAGAGCAATCCCGGCAAGGGTGACTACTGGGCCTGCTGCCCCTTCCACACCGAGAAATCGCCGAGCTTTCACGCCGATGACCGCAAGGGCCGTTATTATTGTTTCGGCTGCAAGGCATCAGGCGATGTCTTCACATTCCTCACGGAGAAGGCGGGGCTGAGTTTCCCGGAAGCAGTATCGCAAATGGCGAGCGAGGCGGGCCTACCAATGCCCGTCATCAGCGAAGAGGAAGCCAAGCGCGAGGAAACCCGCGCCAGCCTTTATGATGTGATGGAGATGGCGGCAAAGCTGTTTCAGCAGGAACTGCAATCATCTCACGGCGCCAGGGCACGCGGCTATCTCTCCGACCGCGACCTGCCGCCAGATGTGCAGAAGGAATTCGGCATCGGCTATGGCCGCGATGACCGCAACTGGCTGCGCAATGAATTGGCGGCAAAGGGTGTGACACTCGACCAGATGATTGACACGGGCCTTGTCGTGCCTGGCGAGGACGACAAGCTTCCCTATGATCGCTTCCGTGACCGCGTGATGTTTCCGATCCGCGATGGGCGGGGCAGGGTGGTGGCCTTCGGCGGCCGCGCATTGCGCGCCGATGTCCCAGCGAAATACTTGAACTCGCCCGAGACCATTATCTTCCAGAAGGGCGAGCTTCTCTATAATTTCGACAAGGCTCGTCAACCTGCCCATCAGAAGGCGCAGGTTGTCGTCGTTGAAGGTTATGTCGATGTAATAGCCATGCACCGCGCCGGAATGCCGGAAACTGTGGCTCCCATGGGCACAGCCTTGACCGAAATCCAGCTTGGCATTCTCTGGCGCACAACGCCTGAGCCA
>JAIBJH010000277.1 GCA_020029455.1 Hyphomicrobiales bacterium | reverse complement strand
GCTAGCTGCGCGCTTGGTGATCTCGGTGAAGGAGAAACATGAGATCACCATGCTGCGGATGAAATTGTCCCGCGTGGTGTCGGCATATTTGCCCTTGAGCTCATTCTTGTCGGAGAAGGCGATGGCATGGACGAGGAAATCGATCTTGCCCCACTTCTTCTTCAAGACGGCAAACGCATCGTCGACCGTGGCAATGTCTTCGACATCGCAGGGGATCATGATCTTCGCACCCACGGATTGGGCGAGCGGCTCGAGGCGCTTGCCGAAGGCCTCGCCCTGATAGGTGAAGGCCAGTTCCGCTTCCTGCTTTGCTAGTTCCTTTGCAATGCCCCAGGCAATCGAGTGGTCGTTCGCCACGCCCATCACCAGACCGCGGCGACCCTTCATCAAACCTTGAACCATCAATCACCCGTTATAGCGTTGGAAGACAAGCGTGGCGTTGGTGCCGCCGAAACCGAAGGAGTTGGACATGACGGTGTCCACCTTGGCGTTGTCAACGCGCTTCCTCAGAATGGGAACGTCGGCAAAATCGGGATCGAGCTCTTCAATATTGGCACTCTCGGCAAGGAAGCCGTTCTTCATCATCAGCAGGCAATAGATGGTCTCCTGCACACCGGTTGCACCCAGCGAATGGCCGGTCAAAGATTTTGTCGATGAGATCGGCGGTATCCTGTCACCGAACACTGCGCGGATGGCTTCGATTTCCTTCTTGTCGCCGACCGGCGTCGAGGTGCCGTGGGGGTTGATGTAGTCAATCGGTGCCCCAACACCTTGCATCGCCAGCTTCATGCAGCGCACCGCGCCCTCGCCCGAAGGCGCCACCATGTCGTAACCATCGGAGGTGGCGCCATAACCCACAAGCTCGCCGTAGATCTTGGCGCCGCGGGCCTTGGCATGACCCAATTCTTCCAGCACCACAACGCCGGCGCCACCCGCAATCACGAAACCATCGCGGTTCTTGTCATAGGCGCGGCTAGCCGTTGCGGGGCGGTCATTGAATTTGGAAGACATGGCACCCATGGCATCGAAGAGCACTGAGAGGGTCCAGTCCAGTTCCTCGCCGCCGCCCGCGAACATCACATCCTGCTTGCCCCACTGGATCATTTCGGCGGCATTGCCGATGCAATGGGCACTCGTGGCGCAGGCAGAGGAGATTGTGTAGTTGACGCCCTTGATGCCGAAGGGCGTGGCCAGCAAGGCCGAATGGGCCGACGACATGGAAGGCGGCACGGCGAAGGGGCCGACGCGCCTGGGGCCCTTCTCGCGGGCCGTATCGGCGGCGGCGACAATCGTTCGCGTGGAAGGCCCGCCGGAGCCCATGATGATGCCGGTGCGCTCGTTCTTCACGTCCGTCTCATCAAGGCCTGCATCGGCAATGGCCTGCTGCATGGAGGCATAGTTCCAGATGCCGCCATCGGCCATGAAACGGCGGGCTCTACGATCCACCTGTTCCGGATCGAAATTGGGCGCGCCATGGACCTGGCAGCGGAAGCCAAGCTCCTTGTATTTTTCGGCGGTTACAATGCCGGACTTTGCCTCGCGCAAAGAGGCTGTTACCTCCTGCGCGCTGTTTCCAATGGACGAAACGATGCCCATCCCTGTGACGACGACACGCCGCATCAGCCTGCCCTCCTGTTATTTGCCGGGCTCGAAGAGCCCTACCTTCATGTCTGTGATCTGATAGACGGTTTCTCCGTCAGCCTTCATCACACCGTTGGCCACCGCCAGCTTCAGCCTGCGCAATATAAGGCGCGTGACATCGACTTCATAGGTCACGGTCTTGACCTTTGGCGTCACCATGCCGGTGAACTTGACTTCGCCCACACCCAGGGCGCGGCCTTTGCCAGGCTCGCCCAGCCAGCCCAGGAAGAATCCAGTGAGCTGCCAGAGGGCATCAAGGCCGAGGCAGCCGGGCATCACCGGATCGCCGTAAAAATGGCAGGCGAAGAACCACAGATCGGGATTGACGTCGAGTTCCGCCACTACCTTGCCAAGACCTGCAGAACCGCCATCCTTCACGATCTCGGTGATACGGTCGAACATCAGCATGGGCGGCAAGGGCAATTGGGCATTGCCGGGGCCGAACAGTTCACCGCGCCCGCAGGTGATCAGGTCTTCATAGGAATAGGACGGTTTCGGCGAGAACATTTCTTTGAATGGCCCCCAATTTCAGGATTTCGGATGTCCTTAGCGCGCTTTCCGGCCACTTGGAACCATGCGGGAACCACGTAGCCGAAAAGAAATCGCGCCAAGCAAATGTCTTGGAGCAAGTTCTTGTCGCCAGGACCGACCCGTCCTGGCGGAATTTTCTCTAGCATGGTGCATCCGCCCAAGGCAAAGCTGTGCAAAACCCACAGAAATGCCGCGTTGCGGAGAGGCGGTCCTAATTGCTATAAGGCCCACATGCTCAAGGAACTGGAGCGGAAATTGCGGGATTCTGGGTTGCGCCCCACACGGCAGCGGCTGTCGCTGGCGCGCCTGCTTTTTGCCCCTGGCGACCGCCATGTCTCGGCCGAACAGCTTCACGCCGAGGCCATCGCAGCGCGGGTCAGTGTTTCGCTGGCCACGGTCTACAATACGCTGAACCAGTTCAAGTCGGCCGGCCTCTTGCGTGAAATCGCCATTGAGGGCGAACGCAGCTATTTCGACACCAACACCTCGAACCATTTCCATTTTTTCGACAGCGCCCATGAGGAGCTGGTGGACTTTGAGGCCGAGGGTGTGCAGGTGACAGGCATGCCGGCCCTTCCCAAGGGAAAAGTGATTGACCGCATCGATGTGATCGTGCGGCTGAAGGACAAGTAGGCTAGTTCTCCTTTCTCCAAAAAAATTGGCGCATATCTTGCGCGCGCATGAAATCTCTCTGAGCGTTTTGCCAAATGAAGTTCTTGAGCAAGGCGCACTGTTCGAATTGCAGAAAGTTCAACGTATTCCATACAGACAGAGGTGATTGGGACAGTTTGTGAGCAGATCTGAACTGGACCAAGGCAGGAAGTTTCAGCGCCCGCCGCTGTTCCCCACGTCGTCTTCCTGGGATTCTCAAGACTATTGTGGAGGAGGCGGGTGATTCTTCACCCACTGCTGGAATGTAGCGAGAAGTAGCAGTTTCACCGCGCGGTGTCAAGGACTAATTTCACGTGATAGGACTTCCACGCAAATCGGGTGGAATGAAATAATCGGCTAATCCACCACTTCGCCGGGATAAACGCCCCAAAGTTCGCTCTGCCGGGCATAGCCTTCATAGCGCCATTGAGGGCGAGCGCAGCTATTTCGACACCAACACCTCGAACCATTTCCATTTTTTCGACAGCGCCCATGAGGAGCTGGTGGACTTTGAGGCCGAGGGTGTGCAGGTG
>JAIBJH010000074.1 GCA_020029455.1 Hyphomicrobiales bacterium | reverse complement strand
CGGAAATCGGCATTGCCACCGGCAAGCTCCACGCCAGAGGCCCCGTCGGTGTCGAACAGCTGACGACTTTCAAATATCAGATCCGCGGCACAGGCCAGATCCGCCCCGCATGATCAAGCCACCGCCATTTGGAAGAGGACAAAGGATCGGTCTTTTTGGCGGCTCCTTCAATCCGGCCCACAAGGGCCATGTCATGGTGGCGCTCTATGCCCTGAAGCGCTTGCAGCTTGACTGGGTCTGGTGGCTGGTCTCACCGCAGAACCCGCTCAAGGATGCAAAAGATACCGGCGACTATGACCAGCGCCTTGCCTATACCAGAAGCCTTGCCCGCCATCCGCGCTTTGTGGTGACCGACATCGAGCGCCAGATGAAAAGCCGCTACACTGCCGACACGCTTGAACAGATGATGCGTTACGGAAAATCTGCGCGCTTTGTCTGGATCATGGGCGCCGACAGCCTGAAGGACCTGCACCATTGGCACCACTGGCTGGATATCATCGATGATATGGCGTTGGCGGTGCTGGCCCGTCCCGGCTATTCGATCAGAGCCCTGGGTTCAAAGGCAGCGGTGCGCCTGGCGAGGACGCGCGCCTCCGGCGAGCGGCCAGCTTCCATCCTGAAAAAGCGTCCGCCCGCCTGGGTATTCGTCACCATGCCGCTTCGTCCTGAAAGCTCTACCGCCATCCGCAAACGGCGCAACAGATCGCCTTGATGCCGTCATCCAACAGTCCTAAAATCCACCCCTGATTTGAGAGAAGGACCACCCCTCTGAAGAAGCCAGCAAAGAAGAAGGCTAAGGCCGTCAAGAAGGCCAAGGCCGCCAAGGCAAAAAAACCCAAGGCCTCCAAACTCAAGGGCCCTAAAGCCAAAGCCAAGAGCAAGCCCCAAAAGACGGCCCAAAAGAAAGCCAGCAAGGCCGCAAAGAAGGCAAAGCCCCTCAAGTCAAAATCAAAGGTCAAGACGCCGGCCCGCAAGCCTGCCCCCAGACCTGTCAAGAAGGCTAAACCCGCGCCCAGGAAAAAGATCAAGGCGAAGGCCCCAATAGCGCAAAAAGTAGCGCGAAAGCCCGCATTGAAGGCAGCACTGCCGCCCCAGCCAGCAAAGCCGAAATGGCCGCCACTGGTGGAAACGCTGCTCACCAAGCTTGACGAAGCCAAGGCGGAAGCCATTATCACCATCGATCTCACTGGAAAATCAACCGTGGCAGATACCATGGTGGTGGCCTCCGGCCGCTCGAACAGGCATGTTGACGCCATCGCAAGGCAAGCCATCGAGGAACTTGAGAAGAGTGGCGTCAAGAACATCCGCAGCGAAGGCATGCCGCAATGTGATTGGGTGCTGGTCGACGCGGGCGATATTCTGCTGCATGTTTTCCGCCCTGAAGTGAGAAGTTTCTACAACCTGGAAAAACTCTGGTCTGCCCACGCGCCTTAAGGAGCGGGCGTCATGACATGAAAATCGCCATAGGTGCCGTAGGTCACCTGAAGTCCGGCCCGGAGAAGGAGCTGGCCGCCGACTATGAGGGGCGGATCAGGGCGATTGGCCGGCAGGCAGGCGTCACAGGCATTGTCGTCAAGGAATGGAGCGAATCGCGCGCCGCTCAGCCGACAGAGCGCATATCCGATGAGGCAACCGAACTCTGGGGCATCGTGGGCGATGGGCCCGTTGTCATTCTCGATGAGCGCGGCAAGGCGAAAAGCAGCGAGGAATTTGCCTATTGGCTGGAAAAGCAGGCAACCCAGGGTCACCGCCAGGTGACCTTTCTTTTGGGCGGGCCCGATGGCCATGACGCCGAAAGCCGGGTCAAGGCCGACATGGTGATGTCTTTCGGTCCCATGACCTTCCCGCACCGGCTGGCGAGAATCATGCTGTTGGAGCAGATTTACCGGGCGCTCACCATTCTGGTGAATCATCCCTACCACCGCCCCTGAAGCAGGATGGTGGCGGCAAAGAATCTTTCTTTCCGGCCCAATTTTACCACAGGAGCCTGCCAAAAGGCGCCCCGCATGAAATTTTCCCCCTTGTTCGTGGCCGCCACACTGGCGCTCCTTTCCGGAGTGGCAGCGCCCGCATCTGCGGAGGAAAAGCCGTCACCATCCGACCTCTTGGCCGTCGAAAATGCCCTGGAGCAGTCGGAACTCCGCCAAAAGGATCTGAACGCGCGGCGAAGCGGCCTGCTCAAGGAAGAAGAGGAGCTCTCGGCAGAACTGGTGGCAGTGGCGCAGAGGCTCCGCGACGGCGAACAGGAAGTTGCCGCGGCGGCAGAGCGAATCAAGTCTCTTGAGGCTGAAAAGGCCAAGCTCAGCCTGGATTTGGCCGCCCGCCAGGATGTGCTCTCCGAGGTTCTGGCCGGCCTGCAGCGGCTCGAACAGAATCCGCCGCCCGCCCTTGTCGTCAATCCCCACGATGTTCTCGGCGCCCTCCGAAGCGCCATGCTCTTCGGCACCCTCGCCCCTGAACTGCGTCAGGCTGCGGGCGAATTGCAGAAAAAGCTCGCAAACCTCGCCAGCACCGAAGCACAGCTACGCGATGAAATGACTACCCGGGACAATGCCCTGGCTGGCCTCGCAGCGGCCCGCAACGAAATGACGCGGTTAGCTGAAGAAAAGCGCGCACTCGCCACCGCCCTCAATATCGACCTTGAAGCGGAAAAGAAAAAGAGCCTCGCTTTGGCCGGGAAGGCCAAGACCTTGCGCGAGCTGCTCGACCGCATTGCCGAGCAAGCGGCTAGAGAGGCCGAAGAACGGGCAAAGCTCGAGGCCGAGCGGCTGGCCGAGGAACAGCGCCGCAAGGCCCTTGCCGCCATTCCCCGCACGGATTTTGCCGATCTCAAGGGGCAGCTTACCTATCCCGCCGGGGGCAAAATCACCAAAGGCTTCGGCGAGGATACGGGGTTCGGCCAGCCTCTTGACGGAATCGTGATTGCCACGGCCCCCTCTGCCACGGTGACAAGCCCGGCCACAGGCCTTGTGGAGTTTGCAGGCCCGTTCCGTTCCTATGGCGAAATGGTTATAATCAATCCTGGCAGGGACTATTTGATCCTGCTTGCTGGGCTGGGGCGGCTCAATGTCGCTCCGGGCCAACCCGTGAAAGCAGGCGAGCCCGTGGCCACCATGGGGGAGAAGGCCGTCGCCATGGCCCTTGCAAAGGACCTGACATTGGCCACAACTCCCATGCTATATGTCGAATTCAGGAAGAACGGCGAGCCCGTGGACCCCACGACCTGGTGGGCCGCAGCACAACCGCAAGCAAAGCCAACTATTGAGAACCAAGAGGCTATGAGATGAGAGTGAATGGATTTGTAAAGTCGGCTGGCCTGTTTGTGGCGGGCGCCATGATGGCAGGCGTTGCCATGCACGCGCTGGGTGCGGCGGGTGCCGCCACCAGTAATACGGAGACTTACAAACTCATCACCCTTTTCGGGGATGTGTTTGACCGGGTGCGCGCCGATTATGTGGAAGAGCCCGACCAGAAGAAGATGATCGAGTCCGCCATTAACGGCATGCTGACCTCGCTCGATCCCCATTCCAGTTACATGGATGCGGAAAAATTCGACGACATGAATGTCCAGACCAAGGGCGAGTTCGGTGGCCTTGGCATCGAAGTCACCATGGAGAATGGCGTCGTCAAGGTGATGGCGCCCTATGACGGCACGCCCGCCTCCAAGGCCGGCATTCTCGCCAATGACCTGATCGTCAAGATCGACAGCACTGAAGTGCAGGGCCTGACACTCAATGAGGCCGTCGACAAGATGCGCGGCGCGGTGGGAACACCCGTGAACCTCACCATTGCGCGCGAGGGCCGCGAGCCCTTCGAGGTAAAAATCGTCCGCGACATCATCAAGGTCGAATCGGTGAAGTTTGAGCTGATGAGCGATGATGTGGGCTATATCCGCATGTCGTCCTTCACCGAGCAGTCCGACACGGGCGTCGAAAAGGCCATCAACGAACTCGGCAAGAAGTCGGGCGGCAAGGTCAAGGGCTATGTCCTCGACCTCCGCAACAATCCCGGAGGCCTGCTGCTCCAGGCCGTATCGGTCTCCGACATCTTCCTCGAGCGCGGTGAAGTGGTCTCAACCCGTGGCCGCAGTCCCGACGATGTCGAACGTCATTCCGCCTCCAAGGGCGATCTCACTAATGGCAAGCCAGTGGTGATCCTGATCAATGGCGGCTCGGCTTCGGCCTCCGAAATCGTGGCAGGCGCGCTTCAGGACCACAAGCGCGCCACGGTGATCGGCACGCGTTCATTCGGCAAGGGTTCGGTGCAGACCATCATTCCTCTCGGCAATGATGGCGCCATCCGCCTCACCACCCAGCGCTACTACACACCCTCGGGCCGCTCCATCCAGGCCAAGGGCATCGATGCGGATATCGTGATCGAACAGCCCCTGCCGCCGGAACTCGAAGGCAAGAATGTCTCCACCGAAGGCGAAGCCAATCTGCGCGGCCACCTCAACAATGAAGCAGGCGGCGACGAAGGCGGTGGCTCATCGGCTTACGTGCCCGAAGACAAGACCAAGGACCTGCAGATCAAGGCCGCTGTCGATCTTCTCCACGGCGTCAAGGTTGTCACTAATGTGAAGCCCAAGGAAGCCGGCAAGGAAGACAAGAAGCAGTCCAACTGATCGGGTCCGGCACGCAACTGCGGCGTGGTTAATGGGGCGTTAACGCTTAGGCCCCCACAGTGGCTTTTCCGAATCGGAACAAGCAACTGAGATCATGCGCCGCGACGAACTGCTGAAGCCCCTGCGCAAGCGGAGCCTGGCCGAGCGGCTGTGGGCCAAGCGCCCCAGCCCGCTGGCACTGGCCTATGCCGCAACCATTATTTCTCTCGCCGGCGGCAGCTTCTGGGCCACGCGCCAGCCCTTACCCTTTGCCGGAGAGCCCATTGTCGTCGTGGCGGTGCCGCCCGTCGAAGAGATCACCACGGCCTCAACTGCACCTGCCGAAGATGACATCGCCGCAAATGCCGAAGAACAGGCGGCATCGGTGGAAACACCCGATGCACCGGCTGGAGAAGAATTCATCGGCAACAGCCGGCAGGATGCCGTTGTCATCGAAGGTCCGATGGAGCAAGACACCTATCAGCAACATGCAAACCTCGTCGTCAGCCCAAGGCGGCCGCTGACGCCTTCGCCTGTGCCTTCCATCACTGAGACCAGCGCCTGGGGGCCCTTGCCCAAAGTGAGCGCGCGCGGCGAGAGCGCCGCAAAACTCTATGCCCGCAAGACATCGCTGAGCGTCATCCATTCCGATGCGCCCAAGATCGCCATTCTCCTGGGTGGCATGGGGCTTAACCGCACACTCACCCAGAAGGCCATCAAGGAACTGCCCTCCGACGTGACACTCGCCTTCGCGCCTTACGGCAATGACCTGCAGGAGCAGGTAGACAAGGCCCGCAACCAGGGCCACGAGGTGTTCCTGCAAGTGCCCATGGAGCCCATCGGTTTTCCCGCCAACAATCCAGGTCCCAAGACGCTCGTGGGAGATGCGCCCGATGCCGACAACCTCGATGCCCTGCGCTGGCACATGAGCCGCTTCACCGGCTATGCCGGCCTCATCAATTACCAGGGCAGCCGCTTCCTCTCCATGCCCAAGGCGCTACGCCCCGTGCTCAGCGAAGTGAAAGACCGTGGCCTCTATTTCCTTGAAGATGGCTCAATGTCGCTCTCCTCCACCGAATCGACGGCAAATATCACCAAGGCAAAGGTGCAGCGCGCCAAGGTGGTGATCGATGCCGACCCCTCACCCGAGGCCATCGTCTCGGCGCTGACACTTCTCGAAGAGCAGGCAACCGGCACGGGCTTTGCCATCGGCACAGGCTCCGGCCTTGAAGTCACCATCAATACGGTCAAGGAATGGGCCAAGGCGGCGGCCGAGCGCGGCATTGTGCTCGTGCCCATTTCTGCCTCTTTCAAAGGCCGCACGGGCTAGCTAAGCCCCTGTCCATGTCCAAGAACAAATCAGACGCGATCAGCGCGTACCGCCCCTGCGTGGGCGTCATGCTCATCAATAGGGATGGCCTCGTTTGGGTGGGCCGCCGCTTTGACAAGCAGAACGACGAAGGTGTCGGCAAATGGTGGCAGATGCCGCAAGGCGGCATCGACGAGGGCGAGGATGTGCGCGGTGCGGCTTTGCGAGAGCTTGAAGAGGAGACGGGCGTCACCTCCGCCGAATTTCTCGAGGAAGCGCCGGGCTGGTTCACCTATGATCTGCCCGAACATCTGATCGGCAAAAGCTGGGGCGGCAGATACCGCGGCCAGAAGCAGAAATGGGTGGCCCTGCGTTTCACCGGGCAGGACAGCGAAGTGAATTTGAAGCCGCCCCACAATGACAAGGGCCACAAGCAGGAATTTGACCAGTGGAAATGGGCGACGATGGACGAGGTGCTGGATATCGTCGTGCCCTTCAAGAAGGCGGTCTATGAGGACGTGATTGCAGTCCTGAGACATCTGGGCCGCTGATGTTTGTCCACATTATTTTTGACTGCGACGGCGTGCTGATCGACAGCGAGGAAATTTCCATGCGCACCGATCAGGCGCTGCTGGCGAAAAACGGCGTTGTGATCAGCGAACAGGAAATGCATCGCCGCTTCGTCGGCAAGACCTTCACCGCCATGGTCGAGGAGCTGGAAGCCGAACGTGGCATCCGTCTTCCTACTGACCTTGAGGCCCGCAAGGACGTGATCATGCTCGACCTCTATCGCCGCGAGCTGCAGCCGGTTGCCGGCGTGCGCGAAGCCCTCGATGTCATCACATATCCCAAAAGCATAGGCACCAATGGCCCGCGCCACCGGGCGCTTTTAGCGCTGGAGGTGACAGGGATTGCCCATCACTTCGATGGCCGCCTCACCACCTTTGAGGATGTAACGCGCGGTAAACCCTTTCCCGATGTTTATCTGCTGGCGGCAGAGCGGGCAGGCTTTGCACCCTCCCAATGCCTCGTCATCGAAGACAGCGTCACGGGTGTTGCTGCCGCCGTTGCTGCCGGATGCCCGACCTTGGGCTTTACTGGTTCACATTTGCACCGCTCTGAACATGCCCTTGCGTTAACCCAGTTGGGCGCGCGGCGTGTCTTTAATGACATGGCGGAACTGCCGGGAATCCTTGATTCCTTAACTGCTTAGGCGATGTTGCTTGACATTGTGCGACGCAGCATCCATATGACCGCCATCCGCTTCATTGAGGCCCTTGCCAGAATAACGTGAGGCTTCCCTTCGGAAAGCCGTTCGGCCCTGCGGATATCACCAACACTCTCTTCACGTGGGACTGTTCTGACGCGCATGGCCCAGGATGCAGGCTGGCGCGCCTGTCCCTCTTTGCTTCCATATTTGAAAGACTTTTATTTTGACGAATTTTGATTCACTCGGCCTCTCCGCTCCTCTTCTGAATGCGGTGAAGGCCGAAGGTTACGATACGCCCACGCCCATCCAGGCCAAGGCCATTCCGCCACTGCTGCAGGGCCGCGACCTTCTGGGCATCGCCCAAACCGGCACCGGCAAGACGGCTGCCTTTGCGCTGCCCATGCTCGAGCGCCTCTCCAAGGACAACCGCAAGCCGGAAGCCCGCTCGGCCCGCGCCCTTATTCTCACACCAACCCGCGAACTCGCGGCGCAAATCCAGGAGAGCTTCCGCACCTACGGCAAGAACGTGAGGCTCAAGAGCCTTGTTGTCTTCGGCGGCGTTGGCATCGGCCGCCAGATCGAGAATTTACGCAATGGCGTGGACATTCTCGTGGCGACCCCCGGCCGTCTTGTCGATCTCATTGAACGCAGGGCCCTGACCCTCTCCAAGGTCGAGACCTTCGTGCTCGATGAAGTGGACCAGATGCTCGATCTCGGCTTCATCCATGCCATCCGCAAGATCACCGGCATGTTGCCGAAGGAACGGCAGAACCTGTTCTTCTCCGCCACCATGCCCAAGGAGATTGCCGGCCTTGCCGCAAATCTGCTGCGCGATCCGGTGCGCGTTGAAATCACCCCTGTCGCCACCACGGCGGAGCGTGTGGTGCAGTCCGTAATCCACGTGGACCCCGCCAATAAGGTGAAGCTGCTGGTCGAGCTCCTGAGCGATCCGCAGATCACCCGGGCTTTGATCTTCACCCGCACCAAACATGGCGCCGACAAGGTCGTGAAGGCGCTGGCTGGTCAAAACTATCAGGCCGCCGCCATTCACGGCAACAAGAGCCAGGCCAATCGCGAAAAGGCCCTGGCCGGCTTCAAGAACGGCAAGATCCTCGCACTCGTGGCAACCGACATTGCAGCGCGCGGCATTGACGTTGATGGCGTCTCCCACGTCTTCAACTACGACCTGCCCTTCGTGCCGGAAAGCTATGTGCACCGCATTGGCCGCACGGCGCGCGCTGGTGCCACGGGCGAAGCCATCGCCTTCTGCACCCCGGAAGATCGCGGGCTTCTGCGCGACATTGAAAAGACCATCCGTCAGGCAATCCCCACCAAGGAACATGCGCTTGGCCTCAAGGTCGATGCGCTGGCGCCGAACTTTGGCTGGAACCCGGCTGGCGACAAGCGCAAGTCCGGCGGCGGCCGCCACATGCCAAACAAGGACAAGAAGCCCCATCATCGCGGCCGGCAGGGCGAAGGCCGTGGCCCGCAGCACGATCGCCAAGGCGAGGCCCGCCATGGCCTGCGCGCCGATGGCCGTATGCAGAAGCGCCAATGGAATCCAACGGACATGCCGACCGAAGCGATCGACCAGAGCCAGTTCGCCCGCAAATCGGCGGGCGACCCTGTTGCCCCGGCCGACCGGCCCCGTTCCGAAAACCCCCATGCCGGCAAGCGTCCGGCACAGCAAAAGCGGCCACCCAAGTTTGGTGACCGTGCCTCTGCCGGCGGCAAAGGCAAGCGGGGCTTCGACAAGCCGCGCCAAGGTGGCGGCGCAAAACCCAATAACTCCGGCAACTGGATGCGCCAGCTCGGCGGCAACTGAGTAACCAATCAAAAGGGCGGGATTTTCCCGCCCTTTTCAGTTTACGGGAAGCAGCTCAGAGGCACCGCGCAAGATCGGCCCAGAGGTCTTCTCCATCTTCAATGCCCACCGAGAGCCGGAACACGCCATCGCCCGTGTAGCTGCGGTAACGCTTCGCCGCTTCCGCGCCATGGCGGAATGTCGAGGCTTCGATGTCATCGGTGCCGATCCAGCATACAAGGCTGCGGTGATGGCCGAGCGAGACCGCATAGTGGATGATCTCCAATTGCTCGATCATGCGCTTTGCAACCGCCTCGCCATTCTCGTGCGTCTGAAATGTGAGGATGCCGGAGAAGTTCTTCATCTGCGCGGCTGCGATGTCATGCTGCGGATGTGAGGGCAGGCCCGGATAGAGCACGCGCTTCACAACCGGATGCGTTTCAAGTTTTTGCGCCAAAAACAGCGCCGCCTCCTGATGGGCCCGCATGCGCAGCGGCAGCGTGGCCGCGCCACGCAAAATCAGCCAGGCATTAAAGGGCGACATGATGCCGCCGAAATGCACGGTGGATTCAATTGTGAGTGCCGCAAGATCTTTTTTTCGCCCGACGATGCAGCCGCCCATCGCATCGCCATGGCCTCCGATATATTTGGTGAGCGAATGCATGACGAAGTCAGCGCCCAATGACAGCGGCTGCGTCGAGATCGGCGTGGCATAGGTTGAATCCGCCACCACATCGGTGACGCCCTTCTGATGCGCCAGCGTGGCAAGAGCGCGGATGTCGCTGACGATCATCGCCGGGTTGGAGGGCGACTCGAGCCAGATCATCTTCGTATTTGTCCTGATGGCGGCGGCAACGGCCGCAAGGTCCGTCATGTCCACATAACTTGTTTCGATACCGAAGCGCGGCAGCGTATCGCGCGCCAATTCGGCGATCCCCACATAATTGCTCTCGGGCATCAGCAGATGATCGCCGCTGCTGAGACGGCCGGCGATCAGCGCATGCGCTGCGGCAACGCCCGAACCGAAACACAGTGCCGCTTCGCCGCCTTCCAGCACCGCAATCTTGTCTTCAAGCTGCTTGACTGTCGGGCTTCCGACCCGCGCATAGGTGAAGCCCGCATAATCCTTCTCATCACGCGCCGAAAATCCCGTGAGCTCTTCCGGCGCAAAGGTGACGGACATGACGAGATTGGGAGAGGAGGCGCGCGTCGCGGGATCGACGAATTCCCCGGCATGGACGGCAAGGGTCGACGGCTTCAGGTTTTCTTGCAACGTGTTCTTCATCTTGTTCTCCGGTGAGCGCAGCGGCTTCGTAGCGCAGTCGGCGAATGGCGCAAAGCCGGATTGCTCTCTCCCCCAACTTGTTGGGGGAGTGGCCTGAAAGGCCGAGGGGGTGTCAAAGCAGGACAACACTTCGAACACCCCCTCCCCGCCTTCGGCGGTACTCCCCCAGCTTCGCTGAGGGAGAAATTCGGGCAAAGCTCCGCCCTTGTTCACCGGGCAAGTCCCGGCGGAGAAAGGTGAGCGCGCGACATTCAACTCATGCCGCGCGCTCTGAAGGTAAGGTGGAGA
>JAIBJH010000276.1 GCA_020029455.1 Hyphomicrobiales bacterium | reverse complement strand
TGCGTCAGCGTCGATGCAGCGGCACCCATCCTGCTTTGCAGCTTGCCGACTGGCAGGCCGCTCTCGCCCACTTTGACGAGCAGCCGATAGACACCAAGCCGGGTCGGATTGCCAAGGGCCTCAAGCTGCGCTGCGGCGTCGATCAGTTTCATAGCGGCGGCATAGCAGGGAACAACCGAGCTGTCAACGGTATTTCTAGCATAATAGAAATAGAGTGCTTGAAACTTGAACCAAGGACTATCCGCCCGTCACGCTCATATGGCGGGCGACCGCAGGCCTGCTGTTGCGCCGGTCGATGATAAAGTCGTGGCCTTTCGGTTTGCGCGAAATCGCCTCGTCGATAGCGGCGTTCAGCAGATCATTGCTGTTGATTTGCACTGAGAAGTGACCCTGGATTTTCATCGAGAAGTGACCCGGGTTGGTTGTTGTTTCCCGCGTTGTTTGGATGGCGTCAAGTCATCGATTTGTCCTTTCTGGTTTTGGCTCCGGAAGAGCTGGCTTTGAAGCGGAAGCTATCATTGCCGGTCTCGAGAATGTGGCAATGATGCGTGAGCCGGTCGAGGAGTGCCGTTGTCATCTTGGCGTCGCCGAAGACGCCAGACCATTCGCTGAAGCTCAGGTTTGTCGTGATGACGACGCTGGTGCGCTCGTAAAGCTTGGACAACAGATGGAACAGGAGGGCGCCGCCTGACGGGCTGAACGGCAGATAGCCCAGTTCATCCAGGATGATGAGATCGAGCTTGACCAGCCGCTCGGCCAGCTGGCCTGCCTTGTTCAGGGCCTTCTCCTGCTCAAGCGCATTGACCAGATCGGCAGTGGCGAAGAAGCGGACTCGTCTGCGGCGATGCTCGATCGCCTGCACGCCGAGCGCTGTGGCCATGTGGGTCTTGCCGGTTCCGGGCCCGCCAATCAGCACCACGTTGTGCGCAGCCTCGATGAAGTCGCCGCGGTGGAGCTGGCGGACGCTTGCCTCGTTGACCTCGCTGGCTGCGAAGTCAAAGCCGGTGAGGTCCTTGTAGGCTGGGAACTTGGCCGCCTTGATCTGATAAGCGGTCGAGCGCACCTCGCGTTCGGCGATCTCGGCCTTGAGCAGCTGCGACAGGATGGGCACGGTTGCATCGAAGGCGGGAGCTGCCTGCTCGATCAGATCGCTGACCGCCTGGGCCATGCCGTGCATTTTGAGGCCGCGCAACATGACGACGACAGCCGCACTTGCTGGATCATGACGCATGGCGTGCTGCCTTTCCCCGCAAGCGGTCATAGCGCCCGGCATCGGCCTTGGGCTCGAGGGCAAGCCGCAACGCCTGGGGCGCATCGAGGGCCGGCACATGCGCCTGTTTTTTATCGAGCAACCGGTGCAGCAGGTTGAGAATGTGCGTCTTGGCAGGAACACCCGCCTCGAGCGCCAGTTCGACCGCGCACAGCACGGCCTGTTCATCATGCTGCAGGACCAGAGCCAGGATCTCCACCATCTCCCTGTCGCCACCCGGGCGCTTCAAGAGATGCGCTTGCAGGCGCCGGAAAGCCTCCGGCATCTCGGCAAAGGGCGCGCCGTTGCGAAGAGCGCCGGGCTTGCGCTGAATGACCGCCAGATAGTGGCGCCAGTCATAGATGGTGCGGCCCGGCACGTGGTGCGAGCGGCCAATGACGCGCGCATGCTCGCACAAGAACTGGCCTTCCGCGGCGATGACGATTTTGTCGGGATAGATGCGCAGGCTCACCGGCCGGTTGGCGAACGAGCACGGCACGCTGTAGCGGTTGCGCTCGAAGTGAACGAGGCAGGTGGGCGACACCCTCTTGGTGTGTTCGACAAATCCATCGAACGGCCGGCCCGGCGGCATCAGGCTCGCCACTTCGCCGGCATGCACCTCGGCAATTGTCCCGGGCAGGAGACCGTGGCGAATCTCGTCCCACAGCTCGACACAGCGCATCTCAAGCCAAGCGTTCAGGGCATCACGGTCGGGAAAGCTCGGCATGGGCTGCCACAGCCGGCCGCGCCCGTCCTGAACACTCTTCTCAATCTGACCTTTCTCCCAGCCAGAGGCCGGATTGCAGAACTCAGGCTCGAATAGATAATGGCTGGCCAAGGCTTGAAAGCGGGCATTGACCTGCCGGACCTTGCCTGACCCAATGCGGTCAACCGCCGTCTTCATATTATCGAAGATTCCACGTTGCGGAACACCGCCTAAAACCCGGAATGCCTGGCTCAATGCGTCAAACAGCATCTCGTGGGTTTGCAGCGGATAGGCCCGCTGGATGAAGGCCCGGCTGTGCGACAGCTTCGTATGCGCGACCTGCAGCCTGACACGCTCGCCGCCCAGCATCGCCCATTCCTCGCTCCAGTCGAACTGGAAAGCTTCGCCCGATGCAAAAACCAAAGGCACGAACGTCCCGCGTCCGCTGGTCTGCGCTTCGCGCTGGCGCTCAGCCTTCCAGTCGCGCACGAATGCCGCAACCCGGCCATAGGAGCCTTCATATCCCAGAGCCTGGAGATCCGCGTGCATCCGCTTGGCCGTGCGCCGCTGCTTGCGGTTCCTTGCAGCCTCCATGACCAGCCAGCCTGAAAGCTTCGCGGCAAACGGATCAAGCCTGCTCGGCCGCTCCGGCACCTTGAACTTCGGCTCGATAGCACCGCTGCGCAGATACTTGCGGATCGTGTTCCTCGACAATCCCGTGCGCCGCTCGATCTCCCTGATCGGCATCCCTTCCCGGAAATGCCAGCGCCGCATCACGCTCAAGAGTCCCATGTCAATCACTCCACTGTCTCCCCGACAAATCCAGCCAGGGGCAAAGTCAAATCATGGGTCAATTCTCAGTGGAAATTTATCTCCTTCCAGGGTCACTTCTCAGTGCAAATCAACACCCAACATCATAACGTTCCAATCTCGGCCAGCTTCCTTTGCAGGCTCAGCTTGTCGAGCGCGGCCATGGGCAAGCTCGCAAACGCGGAGATACGGTTTTTGAGCATCCGGTAGGTCTCGGCGAAGGCCAGCCGCTGTTCGGCTTCATGGCCTTCAACCGCCGCCGGGTCAGGCAATCCCCAATGCGCTGTTACTGGCTGGCCGGGCCAAACGGGACAGACTTCATGGGCGGCATTGTCGCAGACGGTGAACACGAAATCGAGTTTGGGCGCTCCCGGTGCTGCGAACTCATCCCAGCTTTTCGACCTCAAACCTTTAATGGGATGGTTCAGCTGTTGCAGCAGCTCCTTGGCAAAGGGGTGGACCTCGCCCTTGGGCTGGCTTCCCGCGCTAAAGGCATTGAACTTGCCCCCGCCTTCGCGTGGGAGAATGGCTTCGGCGAGAATGGAGCGGGCTGAATTGCCGGTGCACAAGAACAGCACATTGTAAGGATGGTCAACCACACGGCGCTCCTTGGGCA
>JAIBJH010000275.1 GCA_020029455.1 Hyphomicrobiales bacterium | reverse complement strand
GCGACCTGCGCATCACGGTGGTGTTGCAGGAAAAGGGTGAGGGCCATGCGGTTCTCACCGTGACAACCAACGAGGGCGACTTCGTTCTCGACAACAGGCGCAACGACATCCTGCTGTGGAGCGATACGCAATACACATTCCTCAAGCGCCAATCCGGCGAAGACCCCAAGCGCTGGGTGGCGCTGCTTGCAAAACCAGCGGCGCAAGCGGGCAGCACCGCTGCCAGCAACAAGTGAGGAATTGAGTTAGGCCCGGCCGGCGTCCCCCCATCCCCCAACCGCCGGGCTTCTAGGAGCCGGCACTGTCCCACCCAGTGCCGGCTCCACTTTTTTCACCTTCCGACATCGTTGACTTTGGCGTGTTGCTGCCCATTCTGCGCCCATGTCCGCACCACAGACACGCGAAGAGCAGATTGCCTTTGTACGCCGCGCCCTGGCGCTCACGGGCTGGAGCCAGACGGTGCTGGCAAAACGTGCAGGTCTTGATCCATCGACGCTATCGCACTTCCTGTCGAGCGAGCGTGCCGACCATGCACTCCGTCCCTCAACCATCGCCCGCATTGCCGAAGTCACAGGGCTTCTTGTCGAGCCGGAACCTGCCGAGGCACTCGATGTCTTTCTCGAGGAGGCAGTTCCCGTCACCATCCAGCCGGGCAACATCGTCAGCGACATGCTGGAGAAGCTCCAAGAGAAGCACCAGTCCGTGGATGTTTGGACGCTGCGCACACGGGCCTTAGAACTCGCGGGCTATCTTCCCAGCGATATTCTTTTTGTATCGCTCAAGGAAACGCCGCTGGCCGGGGATGTGGTGTGCGGGCAGATCTATGATTGGGCCGAGAAACGCGCGGTTACTGTTTTCCGGCTGTTCCATCCGCCATTTCTCGTGGCGTCCAGCGCCGATCCCTCGCTGGTCAAGCCCATCGCGCTGGAAGGCGACCAAGTCTCGGTCAAAGGGGTTGTCATCGGCACCTACCGCCCGCGGCAAAGGTCTGGTTAAATTTCACACTTTCATTTGACAATGTGATTACATTGACCGACGCTACTGGGTAGCGGTTCGCGACTCGGGGATACATGAAATTTGTCATAACCAAGCCGGAGGTAGCAGAAGCATTGGCGCTTTCGGTTGATGAGTTTGAAGAACTGCGTGACGATCTCGAGCTGCGTGGTTTTCCACTGCCGCTTGCTGGCCTTGGCGAACGCTGGTCGATCATCAATGTGATCAACTGGGTTAACCGGAAGCAGATTGAGCGGATTGTTCAGCAGCGGCCCGCCACGCGGGAGACGTTGCCGCACTGAACGGTTTACTTCAAAGTCTCAGCGAAGCGTTTCCAGTTGCGCGCATAGTTTTCCGCTGAACGCAAAATGTTTGCAGCGCCAGCCGCATCAATCTGACGGATCACTTTTCCAGGTGCGCCGACAACGAGTGAGTTGTCGGGAATTTCCCTGCGCTCAGGAATGAGCGCTCCTGCTCCGATCAGGCAGTTCCTGCCAATCTTGGCGTGATTCAGCACAATGGCGCCCATGCCGATGAGCGAATTGTCTCCAATGGTGCAGCCGTGAAGAATGGCCTTGTGGCCGATGGTGCAGTTGCGGCCGACGATCAGCGGCGCACCCATGTCGGTGTGCAGCACGCAGCTATCCTGCACGTTGCTCCCCTCACCCACTTCGATCCACTCATTGTCGCCGCGCAGCACTGCGCCGAACCAAATGCTTGCTTCCTTGAACAGGCGCACCCGGCCCATGACATCAGCGCTTGGCGCAATCCAATAGTTCCCCGCTCCCGGCAGTTCAGGTGAAATGCCGTCAAGCGCGTGGAGCCCCATGAATTGCCTCGTCAGGTAAAACCAAAAACCTGTGTGAGAATAAACACACCCTGGAGAAAACTCCACAAGGAAGCCGCCACCAGCAATATGACGCCGATCAGCGGTTGCTCAATCAGCCACCACAACGCCAGCTTCATTACCGTGGCGGGTGCACTTAACACGACGGCCAGAGCACGGAAGGGTGTCAGTAATGTCGGGTTGGGATCGAAAAGATGCCCGAGCCGCGGCTCTTCATTGAAGGCCATTTCCCACATGCTTGCAATGATGCCAGCCGCCACGATGCCGACGGCAATGGCAAAGAGATACACAGTCACCGCCATACGCAACCCCATCCACGCAGCCGTTCCAAGATGGAACAGCGTCTTTACATTCTGTTAAGGAATGCAGCTTCGGGTCAGGAAGTGCAATGGAAGGGCTGGATCAGCGTTAATGCTATTCTTCGAGATCGAACTCGAGGATCGCCATGGAGAAGTTGTATGAAAGCTCGCCGTCTTCCTCATCGCGGAAGATGACACCTAGGAAATCCTCGCCGAGATAGACCTCGCCCGAGTCCTTCTTCTGCGGGCGTGCACGCACCGAAAGACCCGGGTTGTTGAAAGTCTTGCGCAAGTAGGCAGTGAGCTTGGCAAGTTCTTCGGGCTTCATGCGGGAATCTCCTTCAAGATGCCCGCTCTAGCCCTCTTCTCCGGTGGGGGCAACGGTCTCCACATTATGGTCCATGGCGCGGGCCGGTTCCTCGCAGCCAGCATAACCCACGATCTTGGCGGGAACGCCAGCGACCGTCCGGTTCGGCGGCACGTCATGAAGAACCACGCTGCAAGCGGCGACGCGCGAGCACGTGCCGACTTCGATATTGCCGAGGATTTTCGCGCCCGCGCCGATCAACACACCGTGGCGGATCTTGGGATGGCGGTCGCCCGTTTCCTTGCCTGTGCCGCCCAGGGTCACACCTTGCATGATCGACACATCGTCTTCAACGACAGCGGTTTCGCCAATGACGATATCATGGCCGTGGTCAACCATGATGCTGCGGCCAATGCGCGCCGCCGGGTGAATATCCATCGATGAAATCATGGACGATCGGCTCTGCAGATAATAGGCAAAATCCTTGCGGCCCATCTCCCACAGGCGGTGCGCCATGCGATGCGTCTGCAAGGCCTGGTAACCTTTGAAAAAGAGCAGCGGGTCGATGTAGCGATGACAGGCCGGGTCGCGGTCGAAGGTTGCAATCATGTCGGCGCGGGCGGCGTGGCCAATGTCCGGCTCGGCGTCAAGCGCGTCCTGAAAGGCCTTCACCACCGCATCGGAACTCAGGTCCGCATTGCCGAGACGCTGGGCCAGGCGCTGGATCAGGGCTGACTCAAACGAGTCATGTGCCAGGATGGCAGAGAAAACAAAGCCGCCCAAAGCCGGTTCAGCTTTGGTGATCGCTTCCGCCTCCTTGCGCACGCGGTCCCAGACGGCGTCGATCTTTTCAACAACCTTGGTATTGGCAGTATCGCGGATCATGGTGCCTCACTTTGCTGAGCCGTAAATAATAGCCGATTTTGTCAAAGATGGGTAGCCTCCCCTGCCCCATT
>JAIBJH010000073.1 GCA_020029455.1 Hyphomicrobiales bacterium | reverse complement strand
CCTGCCGGGTCTGATGACGCGGCGCCATTGCCAATCCCGCCCCCGCCGGACGAGTACGGCGCGCAAGGATCGTTACCGCTGGATCCGGCAAACAAGGCGACTGAACTCACCAATCCTGCCGCCGGCGACAGTCAGGCGGCAGTGGTGTCTGAACCTACCCCTGCTGCAACGCCACCGGCTCCCGGCGAAACCGCCGAAGCCAACGCCATAACCGGCGAGGTGGAATCCGAGGCGATAGAACCAAGCGTTGCTTCTGAACAAAAGCCGGTTGTCCCCGCCAAGAAGAAGGTGGTGGCAAAGAAGGACGACACGGAAAAGCTGGGAAGCGAACCTGTTGTCCTCGTGCCTCCGGCTGATGGAAGTGAAGCTGTTTCGGCGCAATCGGCAGAGACTGCGCCGGACGGACTTTATGGCACTGAGGAAACAGTAGCCTCCACCGCACCGGTCGCCGCCGCCCCTGTTGTCAAGAAAAAGAAGAAGACGCTGGCTGATCTGTTCAACGGCACGGACGAGTCCTCTGCGCAATTTACATCGAACACCCAAGCGCCTCAACCTGCGAACCCTGCGCCTGCCGCACCCAAGCAAGTGACCCCCGCGCCGAAACCCGTGGTACCCGCTCCGGCCGAGGTTCAAGTCGCTTCGGTTGCCGGATATGTTGCGCAGCTCGCCTCATTCAGGACAAGGCAAGAAGCAAGCACGGAATTTGGCCGTCTGAAATCCAAACACGCCGGCATTTTGCAAGGAACAACGCCCATCATCAGCGAAGCCACTGTTGCCGGATCCACGCGCTACCGCCTAGCGGTCGGCAGCTTTGCCTCCAAGGATGCGGCAAGTTCGATCTGCAGCCGCCTCCTTGCGGCAGGCGAACGTGACTGCCTCGTAAAGCTCCAGTAGACATCCAGGAAAGAATGTGGGCGAAGAAGTGATTGCGCCGGGCTATCTCAGCCGCCGGGCTTCAAACAGGTAGCCGCCATGCCCAGGCACAACATCCGGTCCTTCATCAGCGGTTGCGAGGCTTACGCACTCACATCCTCCGAGAAGACGTTCTTCCGGGAGATGCAGCCGTGGGGCCTCATCCTCTTTGGACGAAACTGCCAATCTCCATCACAATTGAAAGACCTTACATCTGAGTTCCGCAGTATCGTTGGCCGCAAGGACGCTCCCGTACTCATCGATCAGGAAGGGGGCAGGGTGCAGCGTATGAGCCCCACGACGGGTCCATGGCGAAAATATCCTGCACCAGCAGTCTTCGGCCGCCTATACGAACAATCGCCACTGCAGGCATTGCGGGCTGCCCGGAACATCGGCCGCCTCATGGCAAGCGACTTGATTGAAGCGGGGATCAATGTGAACTGTGTGCCCGTGCTGGACATGCCGCAGCCGGACTCTCACACCATCATCAGCGACCGTGCGTACTCACCAAAGTCGGAAGCCGCGCTTGCACTGGCGCGCGCCCATGTAGCGGGCTTTGCCGCTGGAGGCGTGCTGCCCGTCGTCAAGCACATGCCGGGACATGGCCGGGCGAAGGTCGATAGCCATCAAGAGCTCCCATGCGTAACCGCAAGCCGCCAGGAACTTGAGGCGACGGATTTCGTGCCCTTCGCGGCCTTCGCCGACGCACCCATGGCCATGACCTGCCATATCGTTTTCGCGGCCATCGACAACGACAACCCCGCAACGCACTCGCGCGCCATCATCCGCAACCTGTTGCGAAAGCAGATCGGCTTTGAGGGGCTCCTTATCACCGATGACCTGTCGATGAAGGCGCTCGGCGGAACCTACGCCGAAAGAGCCTCGCGCGCCTTTGCAGCGGGATGCGACGTCGTTCTCCATTGCAACGGCCATTTCGACGAAATGCAGGAAGTAGCAGAAGCTTCTCCAATACTTGCTAGAAAGTCCCTGCGGCGGGCCAGAACCGCCTTGCGCCAGTTGCGGCGCCCGCTGCCGTTTGACGAAAAGGCAGCGCTTAAGGACTTAGAAGCGATCATGGCCGCGGCCTAGACGCTTGAGACCAGCAACAATGCCAATTCTTGGCAATGGGTTGGGGATAAGCGCCAGCTGCCCGGGTCCAGTTGGCCTCTCAGGTTGTCATTCCGAAGCGCATCCGGCTAAAATGAGCATATGACGGAATCGAACCAGAGCGCACCGGGCGACGGCAGGCCTTGGCCCGACGGCGGCGGAGCACTGCGCTCAGACACGTCAAGGGATGCCGAAGACGCACTGATTGTCGACGTCAATGGCTTCGAAGGACCGTTGGATCTGCTGTTGGACCTGGCGCGTCAGCACAAGATCGACCTCGCCCGCATCTCTATTCTTTCCCTGGTGGATCAGTATCTGGCTTTCATCGAGAAGGCGCGCAGCATGCGTCTTGAGATTGCGGCTGATTATCTCGTCGTTGCGGCCTGGCTCGCATACCTGAAATCCAGGCTCCTCATTCCCTCCGCGCCCAAGGAAGGTTCGGACTCGGCCGATGACATGGCGCAGCGCCTCGCTTTCAGGCTGCAGCGCCTTCAGGCCATGCGTGATGCAGCTGGAAATTTGTTGAACGGACCTCAGCTAGGGCGTGACGTGTTTGAGCGCGGCGCACCTGAGCCGCTGGTAATCGAGACGCAGAAGGAATATGCCGATACTCTGCTCGATCTCCTCAAGGCATACGCGGAGCGGCGCACCCGCAAGATGGTGCGCCAGAGCTACACGGTGAAAAAGCAGCCCGTGTGGTCAATCAAGGAAGCGCGCGAAAAGCTCGAAAAGCTTTTGGGCGCCATGGATGACTGGGGCACCATTGACCGTTGGCTCACCCACTATCTGGCAACGCCCGATCTTATCCGGTCGGTCCGCGCCTCGAGTTTCACAGCATGCCTTGAGCTTGCCCGTGAAGGCGTTATTGAACTTCGACAGGACGATGCGTTCAAACCACTCTATTTGAGGCGCCGCCCAGCGGCATGAACAAGCGGGTTGCAATTGACATGATTCCAAGAGTTGCAGATCGCCTGGAAGCAGACGAGAATGATTCCGAGACAGCGATGAACGGCAACAGCGAAAATGAATCCGAGGGCGCAGTGGTGTCCATGCATCCGCGCGCGGACCGGGCCCAGCATTTACGCATCCTCGAGGCGATGCTGTTTGCGGCAACAGAACCGCTTGGTATCGAGAAGCTGAGTGAATTCTTGCCGGAGGGCGCCGATTGCGTAGGCCTTCTTGCCGACCTTGAGGAGAACTATGCCAACAGGGGCGTGAACATCGTCCGCATTAATGGCAAGTATATGCTGCGCACAGCGCCCGATATTGCTTTTGTGCTGCGCCGGGAACAGGTACAGCAGAAACGGCTCACAAAAGCCGGTCTCGAAACCCTCGCCATCATTGCCTACCATCAACCTGTCACACGGGCGGAGATTGAAGACATCCGTGGCGTGGCCATTTCCAAGGGAACGCTCGACATACTGCTTGAGATCGGTTGGGTGAAGATGCGCGGCCGCCGCAAAACTCCGGGCCGCCCGGTGACATATGGAACAACCGAAACCTTCATGCGTCAGTTTGGCCTCAACGACATCACTGATCTTCCGGGATTACAGGAGCTGAAAGCCGCTGGCCTTCTCGATTCACAACTGCCGCCGGGCTTTGACCTGCCGATGCCCCGTATCTCCGATGAACTGACGGAAGATGAAGATCCGCTCGATGGCACGGAGGCCGATCCGCCCCTCGAAATGCATGTGGAAGAGCCCGAATCCGGGTCCGGCACCGACGAGAACGAGACCGGCAGCCAATAACCTTAGGGATTTACCCTACCCCTTCAGCCTAATTGCTAAAACTTTAGTATTTACCATAGCTTACGCTGGATTCAAGGGCCTTTGCTCCGCTAGTGTCCGGAGCAATTCCAGGCGCGTCCGGCGATGCACACTCCTCATTTCCGGACCCCTTGAACGAAGGGCGGCCAACCTTCCAGAGCGGATTCAGCCGTCCAGTACAGAATAGTGGAGCTTTGCTCCAGAAAAGACCCACGGGTTCAGGCCCGCCGCATCTCCTGATCCTTGGGTCCGCCGGTCCGGACGCGAATCGAGTGGCCTCCTCGTTTGCACTAGTCCGGACCGGCACCTTTTTGAGGGCAAAAAAAGACGCCGCTTGCGCGGCGTTTTTTCTGTGCCCGGATAGGCGAGACTTACTTGATCTTGGTTTCCTTGAATTCCACGTGCTTGCGCGCGACCGGATCATACTTCTTCATGGAAATCTTGTCGGTCTTTGTGCGCGAATTCTTCTTCGTCACGTAGAAATAGCCAGTGTCTGCGGAAGACTGCAGCTTGATCTTGATGACTGTGCCTTTGGCCATGGGTAGCTCCAAAACTATCTGTTGGCGGCGATAGACCTCATTGCCTCCGGAAAGTCAAGTTTCATGGCCTTGGCCCTCGCCTTCAGGGTTCCCGCCAAATCCATGCATTCTGAAGGCCCACTGCAGGCCGATGGTGGCCCCTTTCGCACGCGGCAACAGCCACAGAACCAGGATAAGCGTCAGGGGCAGCCAGATGGCAAAATGCAGCCACAGCGGGGGCGTCCACTGTTTCTCTACAAGCAGCAGCAGGGGAACAATAATGTGCCCCGCTATGAAGATGGCGAAATAGGGTGGCGCGTCATCCGCCCTCTGGTGCTGGAAATTAAGTCCACAGTTGCTGCACCGCGGCTCGACCGTGATATAGCCGGAAAAGAGCTTGCCCTTTCCACAGGAGGGGCACCTGCGCCGCAATCCGCGCAACCCAGCGCGCAGCCAACCTCTTTGCTCAATGTCCTGCATTCGTATCGCCTGCCACGCCATTCAGTCCGGAAACAGCCAGCGGAAGCGCGCAGCGGCAACCTGCCGCAATGCTCACCGGCGCGAACGCTTTCCGGGCTTTTTCTTGCCCGTTGCAGCGGCCTGCACGCCTTGGTCCGTCAGTTCGAACTTCAGGCCGCCCTTGAGCGGTGCTACTTCGACGAGCCGCACCGTAATGGGATCACCCAATTGATAGGCCTTACGGCTGCGGACACCGATGAGTGCGTGGCGGGCCTGGTGCAGTTCAAACCTTTCATGGCCAAGGCTCGATACCGGCAGAAAGCCATCGGCGCCCGTTTCGTTGAGTACGACGAATAATCCGGCGCCTACCACGCCGCCGATCCGGCCCTCAAACGTTGCCCCCAGCTTGCCGGCGAGAAAGGATGCGGCAAGCCTGTCGACCGTTTCACGTTCCGCCACCATGGCGCGCCGCTCGGCAGCGGAAATCAGCTCTGCGGTTTCCTCAAGCTGGGAAATATCCGCGGCCGACAGCCCATCACTACCAAGCCGCAGCGCGGAGATGAGGGCACGATGCACGATGAGATCCGCATAGCGCCGGATAGGTGATGTGAAATGCGCATAGTTGGCAAGGCCGAGACCGAAGTGGCCGGCATTCTTGGGCGCATACAGGGCCTGAGCCTGGCTGCGCAGCACCACTTCGTGCACGAGACGCTCGCTGGGAGTTCCCTTGGCCGCTACGAGAATGCGATTGAAGGTCTTGGCCCGCATGACCTGACCAAGCGCAAAGGGAATCTGCACGGTTCTGAGGAAATCCGAAAGGCTTCTTAGTTTTTCCGCCGATGGTTCCTCATGAATGCGGAAGAGCAGGGGAGTGCGCTTGTCATTGAGGACTTCCGCCGCCGCAACATTGGCGCGGATCATGAATTCCTCGACAAGCCTATGCGCTTCAAGTCTAGGAGGTATCCTGACGCCCGCGAAGCGGCCTTTATCATCGAGAATGATCTTGCGCTCGGGCAGGTCGAGCTCAAGTGGACCACGCTTCTCTCGCGCTTTGCGCAAGATCGCATATGCGTCCCACAAGGGGCGGAGCGCTGGCACAAGCATCTCGCGCGCCTTTGCCGAGCCGTGGCCCTCAATAGCGGCCTGGGCATCTTCGTAGGCAAGGCCCGCGGCAATGCGGATAACGGCCCGGGTAAAATGGCGCCTTCGCGTACCGCCATTGGCGTCGATGGTAAGTTGGCAGACCAGGGCCGGACGATCTTCGTCTTCCTTCAGGGAGCAGAGATCATTCGAAAGGCGCTCCGATAACATGGGCACCACACGATCGGGAAAATAGACCGAATTGCCGCGCCGCCGCGCCTCCCGGTCAAGGGCGGATTGCGGTGTCACATAGACCGCGACATCTGCAATCGCGATGGTAAGTTTGTGACCACCGGGATTGGATGCATCGCTGTCCGGTTCTGCCCATATCGCATCGTCATGGTCTCTGGCGTCCGCCGGATCGATGGTGACGAACGGAAGATGGCGCAAATCCTCTCGTCCTGCGTGATGAAACGGTTTGAGCGCCGCTACTTCTTTCATCACCGCATCGGAAAATTCGACGGGAATGCCATGCGATTGAATGGCGATGAGCGAGGTGTTACGCGGATCATCCGAAGCGCCAAGCCGGTTGCGGATGCGTGCCTGCGCCTGGCCACGTGAGGCGCGCCGCAAGACCTCCGCGGACACCAGCTCACCGTCCTCCGCATCACCATCATCACCATGCGAAACAGAATACTCGACCCGGTCTTTTCTGGCGGTGGCGCTTATCCAACCTCCACCTCCAGTTCGCTTGCGAAACACACCGACAATGCGCTCCGGAGGCGGGCGGTCTACACGAAGCGGCTGGCCTACATACCCGCTTGCCAGCCTCTCCACCTTGATAAGGACACGATCTCCAATGCCGGGCGCTGCCGAACCGTTGCCGCGCAGAAGTATTTCTGGCCGCGTACCAAAGCGGTCCTCATCCCATTCAACAGGATGGGCGATGACATCGCCTTCCTGATTGATCGACGTGACCTCGACGAGTGCAACCGGCGGAAGTGCGCCGTCGGCCTGTACCTTACGGCCTTTGCGTGAAAGAACCCCTTTGTGCTCTGCAGTCTTAAGAAGATGCTTGAGCGCGAGTTTCGCATGGCCCTTGATGCCGAAGGCCCGGGCGATGTCGCGTTTTCCCACGCGCCCCTGCGCATTGGCAACAAAGGCCAGAATCTCGCTTTCGCTCGGAAGTGTGCTGGTGCTGGGCCTCGGACTGGGCCGGTCACGCGGCCGGGGCGGTCTTCTTGGCACGTTTGGCCCTTGGCGCGGGTGTGGCGCTGGTGTCACGTTTCACTTTGCGCGGCGTCTTTGTCTTGGAGCGCTTGCCCGGCGGCTTGCCTGAACGCTCGGCAATCAGCGCGACTGCCTCATCGAGCGTAATCGATTCCGGCGTCTTGTCTTTCGGGATGGTCGCATTGATCTTGCCGTGCTTCACATATGCGCCATAGCGCCCGCCGAACACTTGTATGGCGCCACCTTCCGGATGTTGGCCTAGATCGCGCAATGCGCCCGGCCTGCCGCGCGTGGAGGGCCCCCTCGAGCGTTTGGCCGCCAGCAGATCCACCGCCCGGTTCAAGCCGACCGTGTAGACATCTTCAGGTGATTCCAGATTGGCATAGACGCCGTCATGCAGGATGTAAGGCCCAAAGCGCCCGAAATTGGCGACAATGGGAGTCTGTGTTTCCGGATGAATGCCAACCTCACGCGGCAGCGACAGCAAACGCAGCGCCTGCTCAAGGGTAACGCTTGCCGGATCAGTGCCCTTGGGAATGGAGGCCCGCTTCGGCTTTTCATCTTCCACCGGCTCACCAAGTTGGAGATAGGGCCCGAACCGTCCAATACGGCGCGTCACTTGTGCACCCGTCTCGGAATCCGTGCCCAGCACAATGCCATCGGCGGGCACGGCCTCCACACCGTCCGCAGGCGCGGTCATCGGCCGTGTATATTTGCAGTCGGGATAATTCGTGCAGCCGATGAATGAGCCAAACCTGCCCAGCTTGAGTGACAAGTTTCCGGTGCCACAGGAAGGACAGACACGCGCATCGCCGCCATCTTTCAATGTCGGAAAAATATGTGGCGCGAGAAGTTCGTTGAGCGCGTCAATAACCTGGGTAACACGCAGATCCTTCACTTCATCCAGCGCTGCCGTGAACTCTTTCCAGAAATCGGCGAGCAACTCTTTCCAGTGGATTTCACCGTTGGAGACGCGGTCCAGCTGCTCCTCGAGATTGGCCGTGAAGTCATACTCCACGTAGCGCATGAAGAAGGACTCAAGGAACGCCGTCACCACACGGCCCTTGTCTTCCGGGATCAGCCGTTTCTTCTCCAGGCGCACATAGCCGCGATCGCGCAACGTCGACATGATGCTGGCGTAAGTCGATGGCCGGCCGATGCCGAGATCTTCCAGCTTCTTTGTGAGGGACGCCTCCGAATAGCGCGGCGGCGGTTCCGTAAAGTGTTGCGTAGGCTCGATCTTTGTCACACCAATCCTGTCGCCGGTCGCCATCAGCGGCAGGCGGCGTGAGTCTTCGTCTTCGCCGTCATCCAGATCTTCATTGTAGAGGCGGAGGAACCCGTCGAACTTGATGACGGAGCCATTGGCCCTGAATGTGTAGGCCTTGCCGTCATTTCCTTCCGCGGAAATGTCGGCCGTCGTCCGCTCAATTTCAGCACTCTCCATCTGGCAGGCGATGGTGCGCTTCCAGATCAGTTCGTAGAGCGCGAACTGGTCCGCATCCAGATGGCGCTTCGCCTTGTCCGGCGTGCGCATGGGGTCGGTGGGGCGGATCGCCTCATGGGCTTCCTGCGCGTTTTTCAACTTGCTCGTATATTTTCGCGGAACGGAAGGAAGGTAAGGCTCGCCATAGGCCTTCAGGATCGCATTGCGCGCCGACGCAATGGCTTCGCCCGCCAAGTCAGTTCCGTCTGTGCGCATATAGGTAATAAGGCCGACCGTCTCGCCACCAACATCAACGCCCTCATAGAGTTTTTGCGCCACCTGCATGGTGCGCGAGGCGGAAAAGCCCAGCTTGCGCGATGCCTCCTGCTGCAATGTTGAGGTGCGGAAGGGCGGAAAGGGATGGCGCTTCGTCGGCTTGCTTTCAACGGAAGCGACAGAAAAGTTGCTATCCTGCAACGCCTTGTGGATGGCGCCGGCTTCCGTCTCGTTTGGAATTGCAAGTTTCTCAAGCCGCTTGCCGTCGATCTGCTGCAGGCTCGCGCTGAAGGAAGCGCCGGCGGGCGTAACGAACGTCCCGTCGATGGTCCAGTATTCCTGCGACTTGAAGGCTTCGATTTCAAGTTCGCGGTCGCAAACGAGCCTGAGGGCCACCGATTGCACACGGCCCGCCGAACGGGCGCCCGGCAGCTTGCGCCACAGGACGGGCGAGAGCGTGAAGCCGACGAGATAGTCCAGTGCCCGCCGGGCCAGATAGGCGTCAACCAGCGACAGGTCCACCTCCCGTGGGTGGCTCATCGCCTCAAGAACGTCTTGCTTGGTGATGGCGTTGAAGGCCACCCGCTGCACCGCCTTGCCCTTGAGCGCGCCCTTGCGTTTCAGGATTTCGATGAGGTGCCAGGATATGGCTTCACCTTCCCGGTCCGGGTCGGTGGCAAGTATGATCCTGTCGGTGTCATCGAGTGCTTGAGCGATGTCAGCAATGCGCTTGGCGGACTTGCTGTCCACTTCCCAGTCCATGGCGAAATCTTCTGCGGGGCGAACTGAGCCGTCCTTGGCCGGAAGGTCGCGAACATGGCCGTATGACGCCAGAACCGTGAAGTCCTTGCCGAGGTATTTGTTGATAGTCTTCGCTTTTGCAGGGGATTCTACGACAACAACAGTCATTCAGCTTTCCATATAGGGCCGATTTCGGCCCAAAAAAGGCCAGCCTAACCTGCTCAAACCTCCTTGGTCGGGGCGGCGACGCTCATAAGGGCTGCTCCTCCCACTGGCAAGGAACTGTTCTGGTACATCAAGGCGGAAATAGCCAAAATACAACCTTAACGTGCTACTCAAACATAAACTCTCGTGTATGTTGAGACTCAGCATCTCTGAGGACACCATGGCACCTTCGAGCCCCCAACAACACAACCTGAAGAGTAGTCTTGAGGGAAAACTCAATTTGAGCGACGTCATTCCGCCGAAGGAAACGGCCCAGTACATCGCAGATATGCTGTTAGAACTCCGCAACATGGCCAAGGCAGCAGACCTCAAGCCTCTCAAGGGCCTCATGGAGCTTGCCTATTATGAAGCCTTCAATTGCGCTCACCAGCAACCCGTTCCCGAAGGCGAGGTGGAACGGCTGGAGCAAATGGGGGCAGATGCTAGGAAGGCCGAGGCGGAAGCAGAGTAGCAGGCTAAACGGAACATGACTCCAAGATGCTTGATAGATTCACGCGGTACCGACTTTTGCTTTGTCGGCAGCGGTGAGCTGTGAGACGCGGCGTCGACCTGCCAAGGTTCTTTCGCGAATGAAAATATAGAGACCCGCAGCCACGATCAGTGCCGCTCCCACCCACACATTGGCGGCCGGCCAGTCGCCCCAGATCAAGAAACCGAAGATCACCGCCCAGAGCAGGGAACTATAGGAATAGGGCGCCACCACGGAGGCAGGTGCCGATTGGAAAGCGCGAATGAGACAGAGGTGCCCCAATGCACCTGCTACCCCACTGACAATCAGCAGCATCCAGCCCCAAAGATCAGGCCAAATCCAGTAATATGGCAGCACCGCGGAGGACACAATGGCGCCCATTGCAGCGGTGA
>JAIBJH010000072.1 GCA_020029455.1 Hyphomicrobiales bacterium | reverse complement strand
TATTTATTTCGTGCGCAACTATATCGCCAAGGGCTTTGCCCTTGGACGCGTCTGAGGGAGATTGCAAATGATGGATGCCCCCACCCTATTTTCCGCTGACTGGTGGCAACAGCCGCTCGGCACCTGGATGGCCTGGAACCGCGCCTCCATTGCCTTCTTCCTCTATATCTTCGCCTCAATCGCCGTGATGGGGGTCTGGGAATACTATTCCCCAGGCGGTAACCCAAGGCGCGGCATTTTCGGCCTCAACACTACTCGGGGCGACCGTCTTTTCATCACTCATCTCGGGTCTTGCTTTATCTTTCTTGCCTGGCTGGGCCTTATGGGCATTCCTTTGTGGGGTGGAATGGTGCTGGCAATTCTATGGATGGTCTTTGTCTTCCGTTGGGGATAGTATTTTGATACATATTGACCTCTGAAAGCGAAATGTTGCATATATAGGGACCCGGCCGGCAGACGGCTTGCCGGGTTTGTCGTGCAGCAGAGTTTTCATGCCAGCCAGCCCCAAGACTACATCATCCATTAAGGGGCCCAACGCCCGGCCCTTCTATGCAAAGCACAACGCGGAACAATTGAAGGAAGCGTTGCGCCGCATGTGGCTTATCCGCCGCTTCGAGGAGATGGCGGAAGACTCCTATGTGCGTGGGCTAACGCACGGCACCATGCATCTTTCCATCGGCCAGGAAGCGACAGCCATTGGCGTCTGCATGGATTTGACCGACAAGGACTACATCACCTCGACACATCGCGGACATGGGCATTGCATCGGTAAGGGTGCGGAAGTGAGATACATGTTCGCCGAATTCTTCGGCAAGGAAGAAGGCTACTGCCGGGGCCGCGGTGGCTCCATGCACATCGCCGACCCCGCTACTGGCAATCTCGGCGCCAATGGCATTGTCGGCGGCGGTTTGCCGCTGGCAACGGGTGCTGCCCTTGCTATCAAACAGCGCAAGACAAAGGATGTTGCCGTGTGTTTCTTTGGCGACGGCGCAAACAATGAAGGCGCGTTCCACGAGTCCTTGAACATTGCCGGTGTCTGGAAACTTCCCGTCATCTATGTTTGCGAAAACAACCAGTATGGCATGTCTGTTTCCACGGCCCGTTCAACGGCCGTCAAGGATGTGGCAACGCGCGCAGCCGGCTACGATATGCCGGGCGTTGTCGTAGATGGAAACTCAATTGCCGATGTGAATGAAGCCATGATGGCGGCAATGGAGCGCGCGAGAAAAGGACAAGGCCCGACGCTTATTGAGTGCAAGACTTACCGGACCAAGGGCCATTCGCGTTCGGACCGTAACCGCTACCGCAGCAAGGATGAGATTGAAGACTGGAAGCAGCGTGACCCCATTCCTGCCTTCGAATATGACCTGCAGGCCCATGGGGTAATGACGGCGGCGGAAGCCAAGGCCATCCGCGCGGGCGTTGAAAAAGAGATCGAGGAAGCCTTTGCCTTTGCCCAGGCCGGCACCAATCCGACACCCGATTCCCTACTGAGAGACATCTACACCGCCGGGAGCGCCGCATGAGCGTTCGTGAGCTGAGTTTCGCGCAGGCGATACAGGAGGCGCTGGCGCAGGCCATGGAGGTGGATCCCCGCGTGTTCCTCATGGGAGAAGACATTGGCGTCTATGGTGGTGCCTTCCAGGTGACCGGCGATCTGGTGCACCGTTTCGGCGAGGACCGCGTCATGGATACGCCGATTTCGGAGTTGGGTGGTGCCGGGGTTGCCGTGGGTGCAGCTATTGCCGGATCGCGGCCCGTTTACGAGTTTCAGTTTTCTGACTTTTCCACGCTCGCCATGGAGCAGATCGTAAACCAGGCGGCCAAGATGCGCTACATGCTGGGCGGAAAGGTTTCCGTTCCCATCGTCTTTCGCATGCCTTGCGGCTCGGGAACGGGTGCCGCGGCACAACATTCGCAGTCACTCGAAGCATGGTTTGGCCATGTGCCCGGACTGAAAGTGGTCGAGCCATCGACGCCGGAAGACGCAAAGGGCCTCATCCTTGCTGCCATTGATGATCCCGATCCGGTGCTCGTGTTCGAACATAAGCTGCTCTACAAGATCAAGGGCAATGTGCCGGAAATCATGTACCGCACGCCCATCGGCAAAGCAGTGGTGCGGCGCAATGGCAAGGATGCGACAGTTGTTGCTTCGGCCATCATGGTGCACAAGGCGCTGGAAGCCGCCGAAGCTCTGGCCAAGGAAGGCATCGATATCGAAGTCATCGATCTCCGCTCGATACGGCCCATCGACGGGGCCACAATCATCGAGAGCGTCAAGAAGACAACGCGGCTTGCCTGCATCTATGAGGGTGTTAAGACACTTGGCATTGGCGCCGAAATCAGCGCCATGATTGCCGAAAGCGAGGCCTTTGACTATCTCGATGCGCCTATCATGCGCCTCGGTGGTGCAGAGACTCCCATTCCTTACAGCCCCATCCTTGAGAAAGTGGCCGTGCCGCAGGTCGATGGCATCACCGACGCGCTACGCAATCTGGTGAAGGGCGGATTCTAGAGATGACCGTCGAAGTCATCCTTCCCAAGGTGGATATGGATATGTCCACGGGTGTGATCTCGCAGTGGCACGTCAAGGATGGCGATACCGTCAAGAAGGGTCAGCCCATCTTCGATATTGAAACCGACAAGGCTGCTATGGAAATCGAGGCTCCGGGCGACGGCACGATCAAGCTTGCTGACCTCGGCGGTGCCAAGGATATCGCCATCGGCACTGTGGTCGCCGTCATCTATGGTCCGGGCGAAATCGTCAAGGCCGTGGGAGCGTCGGCAGTCCCGGCATCTGCCGCGGCAGCGACCCCTGTTGCGAGACAGCCAGCTGCGCCCATTCCCCCGCCAGCTGCGCCCCGACAGGGCACAACCGATGAAGGTATTAGGGCAACGCCCCTGGCACGCCGACAGGCGCGACAGGCTGGCCTTCAGCTTGGAAACATCATCGGGTCCGGCCCCAATGGACGGATTGTTGCCGCCGATGTGCAATCCTCTCGCGCGGCGGCGGTGAAAGCTCCTTCTCCAGCGAACGAAACTGTTGCCGACGCCGGCACGCGGGCGCAATTCGAGGCCGGGTCATTCACAGAAATTCCCTTTGATGGCATGCGCCGCACAATTGCCCAGCGGCTGACACTGTCCAAGCAGACCGTCCCCCATTTCTATCTATCGGCAACCTGCACCATCGACATCTTGATGGCCATTCGCCAGCGGCTTAACGGGCATGCCCCCCTCAATCCAGATAAGTCACCGGCATGGAAGCTTTCCATCAATGACTTCATCATCAAGGCCATGGCGCTTGCGCTACAACAAGTGCCGGCAGCGAATGTCACGTTTGCCGATAACGCCATTCTGCAGCATCACCGGTCGGACATTGGTGTTGCCGTTGCTGTCGAAGGGGGTCTCTTCACGCCCGTGGTCCGCGCTGCGGAGAGCAAGACGCTTTCAACCATCTCCAGGGAGATGAAGGAGCTTGCGGCACGGGCGCGGGCAAGAAAGTTGCAGCCTGCGGAGTATCAAGGCGGGTGTGCTGCCATATCCAATCTCGGCATGTTCGGTGTCGAGCAGTTTTCGGCGATCATCAATCCGCCGCAAGCAACCATCCTGGCGGTCGGGGCGGCAGTTGAACGCTTCGTCCCCGTCAATGGTCAGCCTGTTCTTGCCACGCAAGTGACGCTGACCTTGTCGTGCGACCACCGCGCTGTGGATGGCGCTGTGGGCGCTGCACTTCTTCAATCAATCAAGCGGTTGATCGAAGACCCCGCCCTGATGCTTGCCTGATTAATAGAGATTACGGACTGCCGTCAGGTGCTCAGCAAGAGCGTTTGCATCGCGGCGCGCAACGGCTTCTGCGAGGCCTGGAAGGCGCGGTGCAAGAAGCGCGCTTGTGATGGCGAAAAATTCGTCTTCATCCAAGGTTTCGAGAGGCTTCCCCTCTTCCGCCAGCAACAGGGCAAGACACGCCGTTGCCATGACCGGGAGATTGAAGTCGGGGCCGGCGAGAGAAACATGGTCGGGCTTTGCCTCGCCAACCTTCACGATGGGATCCGCCTCAACAAGATGGAGCAAGGCTGTGCCGAGGGTTCGTGCGGGTGAATCGGGAGAGGCGGCAATTCCTTCGGCGGCCATCAAGCGGCGGGCAGCGTCAATCCGGTGCTCCAACACCAGGTTGGGCCCTACGGTTGCGCCATCGAGGATGTGGCGCGCCGCGCGGAAGAAATAGGCTGTAAAAAGAGAGGTCATTTCCAGCCTGTTTTCGCGGATTGCCCTCAACACTTCGGCACGCATGCCGGGCGTGAATGGCGAAGGCAGGTCGCGCCAGTGGGGCGCCAGCAGCCGTACCGACCATTCCGCCCCCTTATTCAACAGCCAATCCACCAGCCGGGCGGCCCCGGCAACGGTGCTCGACAGCAAGGTCGGCTGATTGGCGGGCACGCCGCCACCGCTGTCCGCTCGCGCCAGGTCGCGGGCGTAGAATTGTGCTGTCCTGAGGCCATCACGGAGGCCTGCAGCCATGCAAATAGCGTGGGCAATCATTGAGTCGGCGGTTCGAAGGGCGATGGTCATGTGGACTTAACTCCGAGGCAATTTGAGCCTTGCAGGGGGGCGATGGTCAAGCGAAAATGCGGTCATGGAGTTACCACTCAAAAATGAAATTTCAGCGACTCCGGACCTTTCTCACGAGGCCCGGCGCTTTCGCACGATTCTCCGTACCTTCGAGCGCAATCTTGATCTTGTTTTCAAGGGAACGGGACTTTCTTCGGAAGTCGATCACGCCTCGCTGGCCGAGGCCTTCGCACGATGGCGCCAGCACTTTGATGCGACCAAACATTTGGCCGCGCTCAACCGTCATGATTTTGTGATTTATGCCGCGGGCCTGATGCTGAAGGAACTCATTGCTGCAAAGCCTTTGAAGACCATCCGCCTACAGGAAAGCCCACCGGTTTCTGATTCTCACCCGTTGTCGCGCTGGCCCGAAGGCTATGCCTATACCAGCTTCTGCCTGTCGGTTGCGTCCGCCATCCTACTTGAAATGGGTGACATGGAGCCGCCGACCGAGGCGCTAGCCGACGATCCGGCCTTCTGGGATTCATTCCGCGAGAATGCGGCAGACAGCCCCGCCAATGCGGTGGCATTTTTCGATATGGTCTGCGGAAATAATCCCAACTGGGATGCGCCAGATGTCGCGTGGATGCGGCGTGCCTTCAGGCCTGAAGCAGCGCTCCCGCAGCCGGACGGCAAGAAACAGCTTCCGCAGTCCTGATCAGGCCAGTGCCGCCACCATGTGCGGCCAGATTTCAATGAGACCCTCATATATCATACGCAGGGCCACATAGACGATTGTGAGCAGGCCCACATAGGCAATCCAGCGGTGCTTCTGCAGCAGTCTTGCGATCATGGATGCGGCTAGGCCCATCAACGCAATAGACAGCGCGAGGCCAATGATGAGGACGGAGGGATGTTCCCGCGCTGCGCCCGCCACAGCCAGCACATTGTCCAGCGACATGGAAACGTCTGCCACCACAATCTGCAGGGCCGCCTGTGAAAACGTCTTGCGTGGCACGGTGCGGGCCACGGTCCCGTCCTTGTTGATATCTTCGTCGGAAAGGGCCTCGACCGCTTCTGCTTCAGCGCCGCCATCGCGGATCTCGCGCCACATCTTCCAGCAGACCCAGAGAAGGAGGATGCCGCCCATAAGGAGCAGCCCCAAGACAGCCATGAGCTGAGTTGTCAGCATGGCAAACACGATGCGCAGCACCGTAGCCGCAGCTATGCCTACAAGAATGGCCTTGTTTCTCTGGTCCTTGGGCAGGCCGGCAGCGGCCAGACCAATGACGATGGCGTTGTCGCCGGCAAGCACAAGGTCGATCATAATGACCTGACCAAGCGCGAACAAACCTTCACTTGTCAGCAGACTTTCGAACACAATTTCCTCTGAATTTGGGATTTCTGGTCACATAGGGTTGCAACGGGCCGTCCGCAAGGGTTCAAGCCGATAAAGCCAACAGATTCAATATTTCTTCGCGATTTGGCATCGAAGGCGCGGTGCCTGGGCGGGTGACGGAAATCCCAGCCGTCGCACTGCCAAATCGGGCCGCTGCCAGGGGCATCGTTCCAAGGGACAGTGCCGTTGCAAACCCGCCGTTGAAGGCATCCCCGGCGCCAGTGGTGTCGACAACTGGACCAGCTGCGAAGGCTGGTATGTGAGTGGACCCGCTTGCGGAATGCAGAAGGGAGCCCTGCGAGCCAAGTGTTATAAGCGCTGCCGCCGCACCCTTCTTCAGAAGGACATCGGCTGCCTTGCGGGCCGTGTCCAGATCCCTCACTTCAACACCGGTTAGAGCCGAAGCTTCGCTTTCATTTGGGGTTGCAAAGTCCGCAAGCCGCAGCATTGCGTCATCGATCGGCACGAAAGGCGCGGTGTTGAGGATGGTTATGGTCCCTGCATCGCGGGCGATTTCCAGTGCCCGCATTCCGGTGGAAAGGGGAACTTCAAGCTGGGTCATGAAGACCCTGGAGTTGCGGATGACATCAGCATTCTTCTCTACATCCGCCACTGTGATCCTGTCAGCAGCGCCGGGCACCACGATGATGGCGTTGTTGCCTGTGCCTTCTTCCAGAAAGATGTAGGCAGCGCCTGTGGAGGCATCAGAGAGTTGCTCCACATGAGAACTGATTCCTTCGCGCGCATACATGGCAAGTGCTGCATCCCCAAAATTGTCCTTGCCGACCTTGCTGATAAAAGTGACTTTGCCACCGGCACGCACTGCGGCGACTGACTGGTTCGAGCCCTTGCCACCCGGGCCCAAGGCAAACTTCGCGCCCAAAAGCGTTTCGCCCATGACGGGTTGGCGCTTCGCGGTGAAAGCAAGGTCCGCCACATAGATGCCGAGGATCGCAACACCTTCCTTCGCCATGGCTCAGGATCCCAGCTTTGCGTCGGGTGCAATGACGCCCATCTTGAAAATGAAACAGCCATAGAAACGCCGCTCGGCCGACTGGATGACGCAGTAGGATTTCTTGGCGCGCTCATAGAAGGCGAAGCGCTCGATGGAACCCAGGGGCCAGGACTTTCCTTCCGCCCTGTCGATCTCGGCCTGGACCTCCTGCGCTACTGGCAAGATTTCCTTGGGCTTGCCGACGACCTCCATGCGAAGAGCTGCATCCTCCACAAATGTATCGAGCGGCATGACAGAGAGAACGGCGCGTACGGTGCGGGCTGCGCCTGCATCAATGTGCAGCAACTTGCCATAAGTAGTCTGACGCGCAACAGAATCCGCAGGGAAATTGGTGTCGCAGACAATGACGTCGTCACCATGGCCCATGGAGCGCAGGGCGTGCAGAACATCGGCATTCAACATTGGATCTAGGTTCTTAAGCATCGACGGTTCCTATTTGAGAATTCCCTTGGGCATTTTGCTACGCGGTATGATGGCTCCCGGATGCTGAATCACAATATTGGCCAGCCGGTGGGCAATGCCCGTTGCAAATAGGGGTGATTTTCCGGCCAAGCGCGCTGCGAGATAACCTGCCGCGAAACTGTCACCTGCGGCAGTTGTGTCCACGACCTTCTTGACTGGAAGCGGTGCCACCACCTCATCGTGATTGCGCCACACCAGCCGTGCGGAAGCATCCGGCAATTTCATAATCTTCTCGGCACAGGGTGCGATGTTAAACAAGGCTTCTCCCGACTTGCCGAAGACGCCACTCATATCTTCATGGGAAGCAAAGAGTATGTCCGCCATCTCGATCGCCTGGCGGAAGGCACGGTCGGCTTCCTTTGCATCCGGCCATCCGGCCGGGCGGAAGTTTGTGTCAAAGACAATCCAGGCTCCCGCATCATTTGCGCGCTGCAAATAGTCAAACAGTCGGGCGCGGCCCTCCGGCCCGTAAAGGGAAAGTGATACGCCCGTGAAATATATACGGTCGAATTGCAGGAAGGCCTGGGCCAGCGCCTGGTCTTCTTTCGCAAAAACCTCACGTGCTGGCGAACGATCGCGCCAGTAGGAGAAGTGGCGCTCACCACTGGCTTCATTCTGGATGATGTAGAGTCCGGGCATACGGCCTGCGATGCGCTTCACGAGTGATGTGTCAACGCCTTCCTTGTTCCACTGGGCGATCATGGCATCGCTCCAGGAGTCTGCCCCAAGAGCGGTGAGATAGCTCGTGCTGACACCGAGGCGGGATAGATAAACGGCGGTATTGAGTGAGTCACCGCCGAAGCCCTGCGCGAATTTGCCTTTCCTCTCCTCGCGGAGCTGCACCATGCATTCGCCGATGGACAATACGCGGTTCATGCCAAAAGGCCGCGTCCAGCCAGATTGCGCATGAGATGTGATGTGCCGAAGGTCCAAGGCGAACAGGTATCCGTCGAGTGAACCACATTGTAAAGCGCTCCCAACAACGGGTTGATCACGCTGACCTCATCTCCATGGTGATGGGTGAAGCCTTGTCCCTTGCCATCGCGATCCTGGGTTGGCGCGAACAATGTACCGCAAAAGAGCACAAATCCATCCGGATACTGGTGATGCTTGTTCAAAGTCGCGGCGGCGAGAGCCTCAGGACTGCGGCTGATCTTGCTCATGTTGCTTTGGCCCTTGAGATGGAAACCGCCATCGCCTTCGACCTCGAGCGCGATCTCCATCGACCTCACATCAGCCAAGGTGAAGCTGTCATCAAAAAAGCGGATGAAGGGACCGAGGGAACACGAAGCATTGTTATCCTTCGCCTTGGAGAGCAGCAGCGCCGAGCGCCCTTCCACATCGCGCAGGTTCACGTCATTGCCGAGCATCGCGCCCACGATGCGACCTGCGCTTGAAACAACGATCACAGCTTCCGGTTCAGGGTTGTTCCATTTGGAAATCGGGTGAATGCCGATATCGGCGCCGAAGCCTACGGCGCTCATCACTTGCGACTTGGTGAAAATCTCAGCGTCGGGTCCAATTCCAACTTCCAAATACTGTGACCAAGCCTTGCGTTCGATCAAGGATTGCTTGAGGGCCATGGCCTCCGGCGAACCTGGAACAAGTTTGGACAGATCGTCTCCAATCAGACGCGTGATGTCATTGCGTATGGCTTCGGCTTGCGATGCATCGCCACGCGCCTTTTCTTCTATCACCCGCTCCAGCATGCTGACGGCAAAGGTCACGCCGGCTGCCTTCAGGGCTTGGAGGTCAACAGGCGCCAGAATGGACACGCCCTTCTGCCTTCCTGCAAGGAGATCGGATATCAACCCAATCTCTTCGCCTTTTGCATCCTTAAGTGCTTTCACTGGATCTGACACTTCGCAAAGATCACGCATGGTCGGCAGCGTCTTTGATGTGATATCCACCGCCCAACCCTGCCGGATGGCGATGAGACATGGCCCAATTCCTTCGCGCCAAACACGACCCGCGAAGGCACCATTTTTCACGGCATCGGCCGTTGCTGCGGTTGCTTCGTTTATCTTCATTGTTCAGGCCTTCACCCGCAGGTTTTTTGGATCATAGGGAGCGTCCAGAGCAAGTTTCGCCGGATATGTTTCGTTGGCAATGACAAGTTCATAGTGGCCTTCTACAAGATCGGCGTCGCTAACGCCTGTCTCGTTGCGGACATAGCCATAGCCGATGGACTTGCCGATGGTGTAACCGAACCCGCCACTGGTGAGATAGCCCGCAAACGCGCCGTTGCGCAGGATGGTTTCCCGGCCCACCAGAACGGCGTCAGGATCGTCAACCATGAATCCAGCAAAACGCTTCTTGAGGGATTGGCCTTGTTTCTGCTGCAATGCGTCACGGCCCAGGAAGTTTTCGTTGCCCTTGAGCTTCACGGCCCAGCCGAGGCCCGCCTCTAGCGGTGTATCATTCGGCGTGATGTCTGAACCCCAGGCCCGGTAGCCTTTTTCGAGACGGAGCGATTCAAGGGCGCGGTAGCCCACGGGTTGAACTTGCGTCGTGATCCCTGCGCTCATCAGGCGGTCGTAAACATCCACCGCGGCAGTCATGGGCATATGCAATTCCCAGCCCAATTCACCCACATAGGTGACGCGAAGGGCCCACAGCCTGTGCCTGGCGATGGTGATCTCGCGCACATGGCCGAAGGGAAATCCAGCATTGCTCACATCGTCTTGGGTTGCCTTTGCCAAAACGTCACGCGCTTTCGGCCCCATGAGGGACAGGGTCGCATAGGATTCGGTGACGTCCTCGAAAACGACGTCAGTTGCCTTCGGCACATTGTCCTTCATCCAGCCGAGATCGTGGGTACGGAAGCCTGTGCCGGTGACGATATAGAATTCATTTTCCGACAGCCGCGAGACCGTTAGATCGGCTTCAATGCCGCCCCGAGAATTGAGCAATTGCGTGTAGGTGAGCTTCCCCACATCGCGCGCTATCCGGTTGGCGCAGAGCCATGACAGCGCTTCGGCAGCGCCCTTTCCCCGTACGACGTATTTGGAGAAGGAGGTCTGGTCAAAGATGCCTGCGTGTTCACGCACATGCTTGTGCTCGGCGCCAACGGTCCTGAACCAGTTCTGGCGGCCCATGGAATAGATGTCGTGCTGTTCGTCTCCCGCCCTCGTAAACCAGTTTGGACGCTCCCATCCCAGTTTCGAACCAAAGACGGCATGCTGCT